>JAGPGE010000483.1 GCA_018056145.1 Armatimonadota bacterium | reverse complement strand
ATGCGCCAGCATTGCCCGTCACCTGGCAGATCAGCGATCAGGACCGCGAGGTACTCGACCGGGAGCTTGCGGACTTCGTCCCTCCGCATGTCTACGACGTGCATGCCCACCTGTGGCAGGCCCGTTGATGGACAGACCCGCCGGGGCATGTCAGGGCGGCGCCGCCGTCGGTGGGTGTGGCCCAATATCGCGAGCATATGGAGTGGATCCTGCCGGGTCGAGACGGGCGCGCGCTCCACTTCGCTTACCCATTCCCAATCGTCTCGCGGGCCTGGACAACCTCTGGGTGGGTACATCCGCGGTCTGCAGTCCGGCAGCGGTGCTGGCGACGTTGGAGGTCCTCCGACCAGAGCGCCTGCTCTACGGTTCGGACTTCTACGTGTCCCACATGCGGGCAACAAACTTCCCGCTTGGCGATACCTTCCTCTGGCTGGACGAAGAGCCCGGTGACGTTGCCAGAGTATGCGCCCACGATGACGTGGCCCCTGATCGGGATCGAGAATCTGCGCGCGATCAAGGCCGCCTTCAGGATCGCGAAGCTGACGGATGCTCAGGTCGAAGCGTTCTTCCACAACAATGCGGCGAGACTGCTCGGGGCCTGACGGGCCTACTGGGGAGCGAACGCCGCCACCTCGCGCACCCACATGATATTCCGGCGTGCCGCCGGGCCATCTCCCGCCGCCTGTTCGATGCGCAGGCCCTTCACCTCGGTCGGGGCGAAGGCATGCTCCGTGAAGGAGTGGTCGCCCTCCTGCGACACCTCTGCCAGCGTCACGGGCTCGGCATCGGTCAGGCCGACGATCCGGAGTTGACGCGAGGTCCACGGCCGGCCGCCGTCCACGGACCAGTAGATCTGCACCGAGCCGACTTGCCGCGCCTGAGGAAAGCGGATCTCAATCCAGTGGGGCTCGCCACGGTCGGCTGATGCCCATGCCTGGCGGGTCCAGTGCATGCCCTCCACATCGATAGCGCCGTCGATGAGCACATCGGGCGAATAGCCGTCATACGATGAGTCAGCCGTGACCTGCGCGCCGGTGGCTGCCAGCGCGAGGTTCCCACCGGCCAGGGACGGCTCGGCCCAGAATGAGGTCTCGGCCTGCGCATACTTCGCCCCGGCGCTGCTTTCCAGAGAGACCCGCAGCGTGCGCACCTTCCCGTCCTGGGGGGGCGGTACGATGATCAACGCTTCCGTTGCATCGGGCGCGACAGCCTGACGCTCCGGCTCTGGGGAGCCATCCGGCGACACCGCTGCCGCGAGTTGCAGGTCAGCCACCGGTCTCACGCGCCTGATCGCCACCCGGTAGCGGCGCTCCTCTCGGGTACCTTCGGCCGGCTGGAGTTCGACGGACGCAGGGGCCACGAAGTGGTACTCGCAGGTGCGCTCGACATACCAGGGGTCTTGCCCCGGCCCGATGATCTCAACGGTTGCAGAAACGTGGGCGATGCCAGTCTGGGGCAGCGAGACCTCTGCCGATGCCTCGCCTACCGTCGCATCCGGCTTGAGATTCGGCACCAATGCCGGTCCGGGCTTGGCTGTCACACTCACCGCCCGTGCAAGAAACGGCGCAGCGCATGAGACGCGCGGGGATGCCGCCAGGCGTTCTCCCGGAATTCCCACGCGTTCGCCGGGGAAGCTCACGTCCAGTTTCGCCATAAGGGCGACAAGGGCAGCAATAGCCTGCTGTGCCTGCAGCACTTCCCGCCGGGCGCTGAGCGCGAACAGGTCGTCCTCGGCACCTTGGATGCTTTTCAGGGCCGCATCCAGTGCCGTCCGGCAGGCACCGCAATGCTCCAGCAGTTGCCGCTGCGATGTGCCCGGCTCCTGGCCCAGGATTTCCGCCGCAGCCGCGAGTTCCGGCGTCCTGCTGGCATTGCCCCGGACCCGCGCGGCGTCCAGGGCGTGCTCGCGCGCCCGACCCAGCAACCATCCTGCAATACCCGCACGCGGGCCAACTCGCAGCACGGTCACCCGTTCCGCGCCGTGATGCAGGGCGATCCGCGCGCCCTCGCCCTCACGAACCAGCGGCACTTCTGCCAGGGTCAACGCGTCGACTGCCACGAGATCCAGGCCGAGACCCGCAAGCGCCGCGGGCTCAATGCTCAGTTCGCAGGCCTGCGGCGTGACCGGCGCACGGAGGGTGAAGTACACCGCGTCTTCCGCCGGGAAACGCTCGACCTGCGCGCCGGTGGCAAGCGGGATCGGCTCCCAACCCGCACTGGCAAGCTCGCAGATCGCCGGCATCCAGGCATGGGCGAGATCGCCGTACATCTTGTAACCTTCCTGCACGAATCGCCCGGTTGAGGGCAACTCGCCGAACTGCGCCGCGTTCTGGTAGAAGCTCTCGACCACCTCGCGCCGGTCGAGGCCGTGCAGGTTGATGAAGTTCATGAGCAGCAGGGGCTTTTTCAGGGAGGCGGCGCGGTAGAAGAAAGTGCTGTCCTGATCCTGGAAGCGGCTGCTCTCGATGCCGGGCACATCGGACACCAGGTACAGCGGGAAGGCATCCAGGTTCACGTGGATGTTGGTGAAGATCGCCTTGCCCATGGGGTGGTAACGGTCCTGCAGGGAGCCCAGGAACTCGGTCATCGCGAAACGGCCCGGCGCGCCCACGCGGAAGTTGCCCGGGGCGTAGGTGAAGGGCGCGTCATTGGCCGCGAAGTGATCGCGCCGGCAGTTGAGGACGCCGTAGCACCAGGCCGAGACAGAGTCGATGTACGCGCCAGCCAGCGCGGGGTGGGACCGGAACGCCTCGTCATAGTAGGCATACTGCCTGGCCGCCACACTGCGTCGGGTCTCGTCAGTGGGCAGGTCCGGGTCCACGTTGAGGGTGAAGCGCAACAGATTCATGGGAGTTGCGGGGCCGACATCCGCCGATAGGTTGTCGGTGATTGCCACCACGTTCTCGCCCCGGCTGTTGACGCAGACGAAGTCCCGCACGTGCTGCAGATTCGGGAGCTTTTCGGTCTCCTCGAATCCGCCGTTGACAAGCCAGTTCACCGCCGGGTCACCTGCCGGGCCAACGTGCAGGTCATCGAACCACGCCTTGCCGGTGCGGTTGCGGACAAGGCAGTAGACCCGCAACTCCGCCACCGGCTGCTTCGGCTGAATGACAAGCTCGGACTGTTCCCAGTCGTGCGTCCCCGGGCTGAAGGTGGCGCACTGGCCGAAAAGGTAATCACCCGACTCGTAGCAGACATCCACGTAGATGGAGTAGTCGTTGTTGCGTACCCCCGTGATGCCTTCGGCCCTGCTGAAGCCGCGCACCAGAATGGGGTCGGCGGAGGGCTTCTCCAGGAACACCGACTGCTTCGCGCCGGCCCCCGCGCCGCCTTCGCCGGTGCCCGCCAGGAGGGACATCGCGCCCGAACGGAAGACAGTTGTGTCCAGTTCGCAGGTGGCATGCGGCGACCAGCCCTTCGGGTTCTCCTGTTCCGCCAAGGCCTCGAAGCGCTCCATGGCTTCCGCGTAGGACTTCGGCAGATCGCTCCCCGGCAGCGACACAGTCCACGAAGACGACTCTTGGTAGGGATAGGTGCCCAGGCCACGCTGAGCGGCGTCTGCGAGGCCCCACGGTCCACCCTCGAAGTACTTGTAATGCTGGGGGTCCGGGATGTTGCGCGGTTCGTTGGCGAAGAACCAGCCACCCGCCTCGCGGATGAACGGTTCGAAAGGCTCCGGGAACAGGCGGTAATATCCGGCCAGCGCGGACCGGAAATGCCAGCGCGGGTCGGTCCGATACAGCACGCAGGCGAACGGGGCGCGCATACGCAGTTCTTCGCGCGCATCCTGCGTGAACCCGAACCGGTAGCGCAGGCGCACCGCTCCTTGCGCGGGTGAGAACTCGAAGATGCACTGGGCATCCGGCGGCACGGCAAGCGCCAGGAGGTCTTCGCCGCCGATCCGCAGGCTTACCAGCGGCAGCTTGGACAGCAATTTCGCGGGCTGGAGCAACGGGTTTGTGGCCATGCTTGCCAGGTTCAGTTCCGCCCCGCGCACCTCCACAACCAGGTCCGCGACGCGATCCTCCCGGCCCTGTGCGCGCAGTTCGCCGCGCAGGGCAAGCGCGCCGTTTTCCACAGTCCAGGCTGCGTCCAGATCGATCCCTTGCGTGGGCTCGCCGCTGGCCGGGTCCAGCACCGCCATCCGCACCGACACCCCCTTGAGCGCGACCCCGTCCAGTGATAACGCGGACAGCGCGGCGCCTTCAGCGCTCGCCGCCAGACCGTCGGGGAGAGTCAAAGTCTGTGCGCCGGCGATCCCACTCGCGAGTGTTAGCACAACCAGCATTACCGCTATCGGTGCGTTCACCTGTGTGCCTCCTGATTCGGGCGTCATGCCTGCAATTTCGCCGGGCAGGGTGCCTGCGACCTCCTGCGAAGGGGTCAGGCAGGGGCAATGACCTCGTCGGGCGAAAACCACTGGCGAGGTGATGAGAGGATGAAGAGCCTGTTTCTGATGGGTGCGGTACTGGCGTGTGGCCTTGTCTCGGTGGCGGCCCCGCTCTCCCTGGAATGGTCGGAGGGCCCGCAACCGCTTCAGGCGCAAGCCGGGGCGGCGGTGGGGCTGATCGGTGATACCATGGTGGTCGCCGGAGGCACCCACTGGCCCACCGTCGAGTTCAAGCGGTACTTCGCATGGACCCAGCTCTACGACCTTGGCACAGGCACATGGAGCATGGGCCCGGATCTTCCGCGGGATCTGGCCTACGCGGCGTTCTGCAGCTATGGTGGGAAGTTCTTCCTGTTCGGCGGCTGCGGCCCGGATCGCGTGCCAACTGCCGAGGGATTCGTTTTCTCCCGGACCGGTAGGGAAGGCGACGGCAGCCCGGAATTCGCCTGGTCTCCCGGCACGCCACTTCCCGAACC
>JAGPGE010000482.1 GCA_018056145.1 Armatimonadota bacterium | reverse complement strand
CTCCACGGTCGTGTGGGCGGGTACCGGTTGATGCAGGACCGCTCGCGCCTGGACGAGTACCTCGCGGGGATGCGACGGACGAACCCGCGGCAGATCGAGACGATTGCTCGGGTCGCCCGGGGGCCTGATCCGGTGTTGATATGTGGGGACCTGAACACGCCGCCTCTGTCGCCCGCGCTGAATGTCCTGAGGGATGAATACACCGACGCTTTCGCCCTTGCGGGCCTTGGACTGGGGCTGACCTACCTGCTGCAGGGGAAGGTCTCAGCCTGGCGGATCGACTACATCTGGTGCGGCGGGGGAGTGAGACCCGTGCGGTGCTTCACGGGCAAAGCGGGGCCTTCGGATCACCGGCCGGTGATCGCCGACATAGTGGTGCCCGGCGCGGGGTAGCGGCGGTCAGCGCTGCATCCTTCGCAACTGATCCATGATCCACAGGAACACGAATGCGCCACCGACTGCCACGGCGACCTGGACCACCAGGCTATTGCCTAGCGGGTAGCGGAGCATCCGGTAGATCATGCCGCCCACCGCGGAGCCGGACATCCCCAGCAGCAGGTAATTCACCCATTCCCGCCGGAAGTCGCGCTTCTGGATGGCGGCCAGAATGTAGCCAGCGACCGCGCCGACGACGACCCACATGAATATCCCCGACACAGCGAACACCCCTCGCAGCGCCTACCTGGAACGGAGCATGTCCAAGAGCCAGGCGACGCCGATGATGATCACGGAGAGCACCAACAGGATCCAGAAGAGCTTGAGCAGGAACCCCAGGAGCACCATGGTGATGATGCCTACGAGGACGTAGGTGATGCACCCGCCCCTGAAATCCCGGCCAATGATGAGGCTGACGATCCAGCCCACAACAGCCCCGAGCACGACCCAGCCAACGATGTTCGCGATGAAATCCATGTTGCTGACCTCCGGCCCCTCATACCGGCCCGGGCGGGTCCGGGTAGCTTTGTACCTGGGCGATCATGATGTACTGCCCCACGCCCTGAGACCGGTTGATCACGGTCTCCACCGGCTTGAACCCGTAGCGGCGGTACAGTTTCTGCCCGCGCGGATTGTCGAGATGCACATGCAGGCCGATCCGCTCGATGCCGCGCTCGTGGGCGATGGTCATGAGACGCGCGAGCAGGCGGCTGCCGATGCGGTGCTCCTGGCGGTCCGGCCTCACACAGATGCCGAACCACCATTCGCCGCCGGGCGGCCTGCGAATGTACGCGTACCCATCCATTCGCTCTCCGTCCGGCTTCTCCTCCACCGCCAGCAGTGCGATGAGGTCCGGGCATTCCGCGTCCGCGGCCAGCTTGCAGGCATGCTCATCATCCAGCGGGTGCGGGTAGAAGAACCAGGAGTCCCGGGGCGTGAGGCTGGCGTAGAATTCCTTGATGATGGGCGCATCCGTGAGCTTCAGGGGACGGATGGTGATGGCCGGGATGGGTTCGGGCAAGGTTTTCACACCCTTCTGATGGTTACGGCGAACGGAAGACGGCGGACGGTCGGGCCGCCTATGTCCAGAAGAAATACTGGGGCTTGCGGGTGAACATGGCAAGGAGCGACCAGAAGCCGCCCACCGCGAACTCGCCCAGCGTAAGCCCGAGAAACAGCGGCAGGCCCCGGCGATAGGCCTTGGGGCCGAGATAGCGCATCACGAGAAGCTTGATACCCCAACCCAGGAGCAGCGGGAGCCAGATGAGGCCCGTAGTCCAGTCGGCGGCAATCGCGTAGCCGATGGGATGAAACTGCCACCAGACGAACCGGCAGCGCATGGCCATGAGCAGAGATGCGAAGCCGAACCCCATGGCGATGCCAATCAGCCCCGGCCAGTTGGGAGGAGCCTGGGCGCCCATGAACTGCCCTACAAGCTGCCAGCCCCCCGGAGACAGGCGCTTCACCGGTTCGCCCATCTGCTCCACGCCCTCGCGGAAGCACAGGTGCAACAAAGCCCAGACGGCGGCGTAGCAGCCGAGGGTGGTTGCGGCGGCGATTGCCCCTGTCACCCGCTGCGGACTTGCGCCCAGCATCTCGCCGATCTTCATGCCCTCAAGCTGGTGTGGCATAGGCACGCCGGTGTACGCGCGGTTGAAGCCGAACAGCAGGCCCCAGGCGGACATGGTCCGCACCGGCATGCGGCTGGGGCTGATGAAGGTCATGAGAATGTGGTCCGGCCCGGCGAAGTGGAAGCCGTGAGTGGGGGCTCCGGCCTCGGCTCGGACCTTGGTAATCGCGGTGTTGATCACGAGATACAGCAGGAGGTAGACCACGCCGATGTAGATGGGCATGCCGATGCTGGAGGCGAAGAGCGTGGTGAGCACCAGCCCGCCGGCGATGACCGCGAAGGCCAGGCGGTATTCCACCACCTGCGGGCTGGCGATCTCGGTGCGCCGATCGCCAGTCATCTGTGGCCCGTGCCAGACCGATCTCCAGACGGCCGCCAGGTGCTTTCGTCCTGCCCACAGGCCGAAAGCCACCACCGCGAGGTAACTGCCGATGCCTTGCTCAAGCATGAATGGGATAACGCTGCGGCCCGTGGACTGCCAGGGGTACGGGGACGGGTAGCCCGCTGCGGAGCAGATGAAACGCTCGAACCGGAACAACAGGAGAAAAAACCAGGTGGAGAAGGTCAGGTCCGAAGGCAACAAGTAGGCGATACCGATTACGAAGGGGTAGAAGGCGATGCCCGTGGTGGTGAGCGGCCCGTTCCAGCGGGGCGAAAACTGGAGCCAGTTCACTTTCACCTTCAGGAGCGGGATCACCGGGAAGTACATGCTCAGGCCGTTGATGATGTCGATTGCCGCCGAGATTGCGAACCCCAGCCACAGCAGATTATTGCGCCACAGGCTGCGCGGGCCAGGGTTGGTCATCTCCAGGGGCATGATCACCAGGGGGAAGGAGAGCTTCTCGTGCTGCGTCCACTGCCGGCGGATGATGACGTTCACGCCCAGGGACATGAGCTGCGTCAGGGCGATAAAGGTGGCCCAGAGAAGTCCTGGCGCCAGCCAAGGACGGTAGTTTTCGGGGACGTAAAGCGACGAATCGCCTTCGTAGAAGTTGCGCACTGCGACGGGATCGCCCACCACCGCGTGGGTGGGGAGGTAGGGGATGAGGTCGGTAGCCCAGCGGTTGGCATCCGTGGCGTAGCGGAAGGGGTGGGAAAGAGACGGAATGAGGATCGCCATGAACTGGTCGCCCACCACACCGCTGGATGCGCCGATCATCACGTAGATGACGAGCATCTCCATGCGGCTGAAGCACAAGCGCGGCGAGAGCAGACGGAGGATGGCATTGACGGCGATCAAGGCGGCCAGGATTATGACGGCGTGGAAGAAGACCGAAAGATAGGTGGGCCGGCCGCCATAGACGTTCTCCATACCCGCCACCCACAGGCTCACCAGAGGGACGAGAGCGAGCCCGAGCACGATGGCTCGGGTGTGGATGGTCTCGGCGGGCCGGACTGACGGCGACGTGCTCAAGCGACACCTCCGGGCAGCACTGGGAGCCAGGGGCTCGGAACACGGAGGCATCATGATACTCTGCTGAGGACGGCTGATGCAACGGTTCGGTCAGTGGCAAATGGGTGTTTGGCCTGCGCGTGGGCGGGGCACAATGGTAACGGAGCCAAGCGAGTAGCGGGGCAGGGACCCGCGATTGCCGTTCGACCCGAGTGGGTTGTGCTCGTTGGTTGTACATCGCCGCCGCCAGTGGCAGTGCCTTCCCCCCCCCCAGGCACTCCCCGGCGGCGGCGATGATTCCTCTCTCGTCTCTCTCGCCACTGTTGTTTTCCGACTCCCGAGGGCGCTCATCTGGGTGCGCGGGAAAGATTGCGCTTTTTTTCTCAAAAGGGGATTGACAAGTCCTTCATTGGGTATTATCTTATCGATACCAAAGTATCGATATTGAGTTATCGATAAGTAAGCGCTGAAAACACCGCGCTCTACTGGGAGACACACCATGAAGCCCATCTCAAGCCGCTCGCGAGACGCCCGACGTTCCCTCAGAGAACTCGCCGATACGCTTTACCATGAGGAGGGCCGCCGGGCGATCATGCCCCTCATGGGCTATCCCGGCCTGAACCTGACGCGCTCCTCGGTCAAGCAGAACCAGTTCAACCATTCGGTCCAGTACCAGACGATCTCGCGCCTGTACGAGGCCACTCGACCGGACGCGCTCCTGTTCCTGATGGATCTTTCGGTGGAGGCGAGCGCGCTCGGGCTGCCCGTGCGTTTCCCGCTGGACAATACCCCGACGGTGGAGGGCCACGAGGTTCAGCGCCTCGATGATCTGCGCAAGTTCCGGCATGTGGACATTCTGGCGGACGGACGGGTCATGGTCTATCTCGAGGTCATGAAGCACCTGCGGGCCGGTCTGCCGGTACCGGTGGGAGCATACATCACGGGGCCGTACACGCTGGCCGGTCTCATGTCGGACGCGACGCGGCTTGCGATGAACGTGGTCATGGACCCGGAGACCGCCCACGCGGTGCTGGAGTTCGCGGCCCAGACGGTGACGCGCTATGCCCGCGCGCTGCTGGACAGCGGCGCGGACTTCCTGATGATGCTGGACCCGACCGCGGTCATGCTCGGGCCCGAGCAGTACCGGGAGTTCGCGGGCTCGTACGCCCGGGAGGTCATCGGGCTGATGGATGATGCCGAAGTGATCCTGCACATCTGCGGGGATACCGGGCACATCGTGGAGGACATGGCGGCGACAGGCGCCGCAGGCCTGAGCCTGGACAGCCCGATGGACTTCGCGCAACTCGCCCGTGTGCTGGGCCCGGATACGCTGCTCATCGGCAACGTCGACCCGGTGGCGATCCTGCGAGGCAGTGAACAGACGGTGGCGGCCGCGACCGGAAAACTGCTGGACTCGATGAAGGATGTGCCGGGGTTCATC
>JAGPGE010000481.1 GCA_018056145.1 Armatimonadota bacterium | reverse complement strand
CGTATGACACCCCCGCGGACCAGGGAGGCAGCATTACCCTCCTGTGGACACGCTCGATCGACGACGGCGGAGGGAGCAATGCGGTCACGCATTACGTGATCAGCCGGGCGCGCGATGCCCTGCCCGCCACCAACGCGGGCTGGACTGAGATTGCCCAGGTTCCTGCCGGGACTGGCCAGTACCTGGACGCGAACACGATCGATGGCGTGGGGTACTTCTACCGCGTGGCCGCCGTGGGGGCAAACAGCCGCAGCGAATCCACTCCCGTGGGCCCGATCTACTCCTACGACGACTCCGCGCCACCGCGTGTGGACTCCCTGCGTGCGTACGATCGCCCGGTGGACAGCGGCGGCGCCATTGAGTTGGACTGGGCAGGGTATGCCGGGCCGGATGACCTCGCCGGGTTCCGCATCTATCGCAACTCGACCGGGTTCACTACCGTCCTGAACATGCTGCCCGCATTCAGCATCAACAACCCCAATGCGCGGTCCTTCACCGACACCACCACTGCGGACGGGATTGACTACTTCTACGCGGTGGTCGGCTATGACACGCTCGGCAACTCCCGGCCTGATGTGGTCGCCATTGGCCCTGTGCAGAGCTTTGCCAACGGACCGGTGACCTTCGAGGCGGGCCTGCATTTCATGGGAGCGCCGATCATTCCCGAAGACGGGCACCCGGCCACGCTCTTCGGGATCCCGACGGCGCAGTTGCGGTATGCCCGGTACAACAACGCACTAGACAACTACAGCGTGTACTCAGGCGAGCCTCTGAGCGAGTTCCTGCGCCTCGATCTTGGTCGGGGATTCTGGCTGCAGCTTCCGAGCCGCACCACCTTTGTTCCGGATGGCGCGATCGCTCCGGCAGGGAATCTGACCATCCCTGTCGAACCTGGCTGGCAGCAGGTAGGCAACCCGTACTTCGGGACGCTGAACTTCAGCGCGTCCACCGTCACCCACAACAGCAACACGATGGACCTTGACAGTGCGGACAGCCTGGGGATTCTGGCGAGTTACGCCTGGAAATACGATCGTGTCACGAACGATTATGTCCTGCTGCATCCCGTGCTGGGACAGAGCACGGCAGTGGAAGCCTGGGGCGGGTTCTGGGTGCTCGCTGACAAGGAATGCAGCCTGACGCTGATGCGGCCGTCAGGCACGGCGGGTGTCGCGGAGGCGGGTAAGCAGACCGTCGCTGCGGGCGAGTGGCCGCTGCAGATTCTTGCGCGCGGCAAGGGGAACGTGGATTCCGCGAACTACTGCGGAGTGTCCAGCGCGCCCAGCGGGATTGTCTCTCCTCCCTCCAGCGGGGGCGGGGTGGCTCTGAACTTCCAGACGAAAGGCTCGCGCAGCGCACAGTGTGCGACAGCTTTCGAGACCACTGCGCGGCCCGCGATGGAATGGCCGTTCACGGTAAGCTGGCAGCAGGCGCAAGGCACAGTTAGGCTGGAATGGCCCGATCTGAGCCGGGTGCCGCGGGAGTACTCGCTAGTGCTGGAGGATCTCGACACCGGCCGTACGCTGAGCATGAGGCACCAGACGTCGTACGCGGTGGACGCAGCGTCTGCGGAGGGCACGCGGCGATTCGTGGTGAAGGCCAGTCAGCAGGCTCCGGGCGGCGTCCAGATCACGGCGATGTCCGCGCAGGCGACGGCGTTCGGCGCTCAAGTTGCGTTCACGCTGTCTTCCGCCGCGACGTGTGATGTGGCAGTGCTGAACATCGCCGGAAGGCGGGTTGGAACGGTCGAAACGGGCAAGGTGAGGGGCGCCGGAGCCAACGTGGCGGTGTGGAACGGGCGCAGTGACGGGGGCTCTCGGGTGCCTTCCGGACAGTATCTTGTGCGAATAACTGCTCAGTCCGACGACGGGACGAGCACTTCAGCCTTGCGCAGTATGCGCATTGGCAACTAAAATAGGTCGGCAGTTGCGTCCGTCTGCCGGATGCAGGCGGGCAGTCGTATGCCGAGGTGTCTGAAGTCTACGAGGTCCAACATACCTCGGGAGGGTTCGTGGTATGTCACGAACAGCCTGGATGCTACCGCTGTTGCTTCTGGTACTTGTCGTCTTCGCGGGTTGTGGTGGTGATGATGCCGTTGCGCCTCCGATCGACGACGGCAACGCGCCGCACCCGGACAACGCCACCGTCGCAGGACGCGTGGTGAAGGCGGACAACCCCAATCCGACACAGCCCGCTGAGGGCCTGAGCCGGGCAGTGGTCACGGAGCCCACGACAGGGCGCAGCGTGGAAACCGATTCCACCGGTGCGTTCATTCTCACCGGGCTCCCGGCCAGCAACAATCTGCTGATCAACGCGTCGGTGCCGCGGTCGGGTGACTACGACTCGGCGAGACTGTATGTGCAGACGATGCGCAACCAGGTCACTCAGGTTGAGATCGCGGTTCTCCCCGTGGCCCTGGGAACGCCGACCGCACTGGCGATCGGGCCCGAGAATGTGTCCGTGGAGAGCGGCGCCACGGTGCAGTACACGGCCACCGTGGCTTTCGGCGCGCGGATCGTGAATGTGCAGCCCTCCTGGACCCTGTTGAACGACCCGGTGGGGGCGTTCCAGTACGGCGGGCGCCCGGGCAGGTTCGTAACCACCCAACCGGGAGTGGGGCGGATCCGCGGCACTCTCGGGGATCTGGTTGCAGAGACTGTCCTGACGGTGCTGGGCTCCAGGCCGCCAGACATCAGCTCGGTATTTGCGTCGAACAGCGTGGACCGGCCTGTCGCGGCCACGGGCGGGAATGTGACCGTGACCGCGGCAGTCAGCGACGGGGACGGCGTGCGCCACGTGTTCCTGGATGTTTTCCCGCAGCATGCGGCGCCTGGTGACCCGATCGCCGGGACGCTTGTAGCCGGCGCTGTGGATGACGGCACCTGGCGCATGGTCTTTGCGGCTCCCGCCAACAGCAACCAGCCCAACGCTCAGGGCGTGCAGGCGCCACAGATGTACAGCATGCGCGTTCGTGCATTGGACGCGGACTTGCCGGCACCGGGCACTCTGACCGCGGCAGAACTGGCGCAGTGGTACCGGGATCATCAGACGACATCGGACTGGCTGGACTTCGCGGTGTCCGGGCTTGAAGCTCCTCCGCCACCGTCCGGGTAGCGGCCGCACATCGAAGGGAATGTGTCTCGCGGCCAGGGGGCTGAATGCTTCCTGGCCGTTTCGTGCATGAGTTTTCAAGCGCCAAACCCGCCGGCCAGGCGGCCGGCGGGGAAGGATGACCCAATGTGTTGCAAAAAAAGGATGAGATTCTGAGGGAAAACGCTTGACACAGAGATGCGAGGGGGTATAATGGTCGCAAATCAGTTTGTAGAAAAAACTGATTTGCGGGCGGGGAAATGGCGAACCTGAGTGAGCTAGATCGGCTGAAACGGCTCGCAGACAATACGAGGCTGTACGCACGATCGAAGGGGCTCACGCTCCTGGGTCAGGGCATCCTTTTCACGGCCGGAACTTGGCCGTTGCTGTTTACAGTGCTCTACTCGCCGAAGCTGTCACCTTTCGGGTCGCTGTGCCTGTACCTTCTCAGCAGCAGTTTCTTCCTGTTCACGGTGTGGGCGGCGCTGCACTTCGTCCCCCAACGGCTCGAGGAGTACTACTACGCTCGAGTGGGGACGGCGTTTGCCTCTCCCCGTGAGACACCGGATTGGGCCCGGTTTGTGGCTCCCCTGTGCATCATGGCGCCGATCGGCGCGGCAGGGATCGGTGTCCTGGATGCGTGGCAGGCAACGGTGGTCGGCTTGACGGCTTTCGGCCTGTACATGTATGCCGCGGGACACTACGAACTCCGCGAGCCGGCGACAGAGATGATCGGGGCGATCACCGTCCTGTGCGGAGGGCTGGTCGCCGCAGTACCCAAGCTCGCACTGAAGCCGGGAGCGGTGGATGGTCCTGAGTGGTTGGTCGGGGTCCTCGAGGCAGATTACGCAGCACTGAGCATAACGGCGTGGTTGACGGTAGGGTGGGTCATTTCGGCACTGGCGTTGCACGCATACAGCAGGTGGCTTCTATCTGAACTCAGCCGCGAAGCCGGGGGTGAGACGAACGATGAAGACGAATGAAGCGGGCGTCCCGGCCTTGGATCGGCTCATACACGAGCCCGCGCGTCTGGCGATCCTGTCCGCGCTGAGCCAGGTGGAGGAAGTGGATTTCAACTACCTGCGAATGGCGCTGGGCCTAAGCCGTGGGAACCTGTCCTCGCACATGACCAAGCTTTCCGAAGCCGAGTATGTGACGATCAACAAGCAATTCCTGGGGAGTACCCCTCACACCACATACTGCATCACGCCCAAAGGCAGCGAGGCGCTGGCAAGCTATTGGGCGCAGTTGGAGGCACTCAGGGCGCCACTGAAGGGAACGGCCCGGGAGGTTCGGGAAGCGCCGGCGGCGGGCTGACACAAAGATTGTGCGTTTCTTGAACGAAAAATGAGTAGAAAGCTCAATACGCTGGCGTAGAATGCCGTAAGACAACTTAGCCACGCCCAAACAAGTAATCAACCCAGGGGTCTGGCACCATCTCGAGAAGCCACCGGTTCGCGCCCGGTGGCTTCCCCTTTTCCGGCACTGATATTGAGGTGCAGTTGCCCTGGCAGGACCCGCAGCGACGCGCGGCGAATTGCCTGAAACTGCTGCGCGGTGACGATGACCATTGAGTTGGCGGTGGATGAGGTTGTCTGCAGGAGGGCGTCACGCCGTGGTTTTCGTGCACTGGTAAGCGGCGAGGCAGGACATGGTCGATGTCGGTGCCTCGACACTCGTTACTGTGGTTTCGCGGTTCGGGGATGGGGAGGTTGTTGATAGACCAAAGCGCCCGGGCATGAGATGTGGCGCGTCTGGAGGAAGATGCTCGTGAGGTGGGGGAGGAGGCGGGCCGCCAGAACTCGCAGTAGATCGTGTAGGGCAGGCC
>JAGPGE010000480.1 GCA_018056145.1 Armatimonadota bacterium | reverse complement strand
GGCATGTGCTTGCCGCCTGCCCGGTCCGCGACTTCGAGCAGGGCGTCTACCACCACTTCGCCATCCAAGGCCCCCAGACTATCACCTTCAGGGTCTTCCGCAACCTGAGCATGAACACGCTGCTGCAAGGGATCTTCGTGGACAATCTGACCGAGACCCGGCCTTCATCCGAACAGATGGCTGCCTGGGAGCCGCTTATCGGCAATCTACCGGAGGCGATCCGGGGCCGCTCCCTGTGGGGGGAGGGCCTCGACCCGGCAAGGGCTCGCCGCGGCCATGTGGAATCCGCTGCGCAGACCGCGCTGAATGATCCGGCGCAAGCCTGGTGGGCATGGCGAGCATTCCAGGCGTTCGGCGCCGGCACCGAGTATGAGAAGTGGGCTCTGCGGGGGCTTGCCGACTGTCTGCGAGAGGAACGCGGTACACAGAAGTCCGCCGAGGCCTGGGACGCCGTCGCCGAAGCCCAACTGGCCGCTGGTTACCGGGGCCGCGCGGTTCTGCTGACCCGCATGGCCGTGAGTGAAGCAACGAGTCCGGGCAATCCCCGTCGGGACCAGTGCAACATGATCCTGCGCGCTCTCAAGAGAATGCAAGGCGCCTATGGGCGCTTCTACCTCACTGCCACTGATGTACACCTTGACCCGGCGAACATCTACAAGAAGCCTGTCGACGAAGTCTACTCCCGGCAGTTGGCCGATCGCGTTATTGCCCTCGCATCGCAGGACAACACGGCCGAGCAGTTGGCCGCCCTGTTTGCTCCAGTGGCTCGGGACCTGTTCTTCCTCCAGCGCCGGGAAGTCCCCAGACGACTCTATGCGGCAGTCAGCATGGACCATCTGTCCGCGCAAGACATCCATCGCTACGCAGACTGTCTTGAGGACGGGCCCCCGCGCGTTGAGATACTGCGGCGTGCTCAAGCCGCCGGGGGTCCGGATGCGTTCCCCAAAGGGGCCCTGATCCCGGCGATCATCTTCACCCTGGTCCAGGCCAAGGACTTCGCCGGGGCCGATGCGGAGTTGGAGAGCTATCTGTCCCAGCAGGACGTCGCTCCCCGGACCAGGGCATCCATCACGGTAACGGCGTGTACGATGATGATGCTGCACGGCCAGAACGAGCGCGCCAGGAGGTGGTTACAGCGCGTGCTGGATGACTTCCCGGAAGAGACTCGTTCCGTCGAGTCAGCCAAGAAGCTCATCGGTTCCGGTGTCAAAATCCCCATTGGGAGGGGAAACAAATGAGTGGTACAGTCAGAATCCCGGCGGCTCTGCTGTGCGGGGTACTCATGCTCTGCGTGTATGGGACGGCCAGCGCGATCACGGTCCAGATCACCCAGCCGGCCAACCATGCGGTGTTCGTGAAAGGGGAATCTGAGACGTTCAAGGGCGTCATCGATGATTTCGGGGATTCGTATGCGGAGTACGCTTGGTGGATTCACGAGGCAGACGAGGTGGAGGATTTGAGCGGCGGCCTACTGCAGGCGCCGGGGCCGAAGTACGTTGAGCACGGACCTTGGACCTTCACCACCCCATCGGCGGCGGTGGATGACGCGTACACGATCCTCGCCGCGGCAGAGAAGGAGACACCGGAAAGCGCTCCAGTGAACCTCGAGTTCACCACCGTGGTCTACACGGTCGTGGGGCTGGATATCGTACCCAACCCTGAGACCAAGCTTACCTGTGTCGGCCTGCCGCAGAGCTTCTCCGCCAATGTCCAGCCCGCCGGAGTGGCATTGACGGACTATCAGTGGAGTATCGGCGGGCAGCGGATCAGAAGCTACGACATAGCTGCGGACCAATCCACGGCCTCGGTCACTCAACTGACAGAGCAGGACCTGCAGCAACCAAACGTCTCGTTCCACTGGTACGACGGCGGCACAGCAGAAGTCGGTCTGTCAGCGAAGTACGAGGGCCGCAGCGTCAGTGCGGAGGCACAGACGTGGACTGTCCAAGAGCCAACGAATGTGCAGTTCAGTCTGACGCCGGGGCCAGATAGCCGCATTGGCATCGACAACAATGGCATCATCTCCTATGGCGATCCGGCTGGGGTGCCCGCCATGTGGTTCTGGTTCTCCGGCAACTCGCCAACAGACTTCAGCGGGGAGTTCGCGTTCGTCCAGACCATCAACCGCAACGCCTCCGCGCAGGACTATGGTGGTAGAATAGGGACGTTCAGCACGCAGGGAGCATGCTGGCTCGACAACGTACTGCCGTATCTGTCCCAATCCGAACAAGCCCCTAAGGGACAGACCGCACAGGGGGGGCTGCCGGACACGCCCAAGATAACCGCGAGCGCATTCTCGGTCGTTAGCGACCACATCGCTTTTCGCACCTGGCTCGTCTTTCGCCCGGACGGTGGGACATGGGTTCCGCTCGCGTCGGGCGAGTGGGCGGCTGAGTGCGCCTTCCACGAGGATCCCGGGCCGCCTCCCCATGGCGTCAAGGACTATGGGCATCTATCCGCCACACAGCCTGTATCCACATTGGACTACCCTGTCTGGCCCGACAGATATGCCAACTACCCAATGCATCCAGACTGGGTGTGGGTGCCCTGATGCATCACGCTTCCAGGGACTCGAGGAGAGCAGACATGAGAAACCTGAGCGCCGTCCTCATGCTGGCCGTCTCATTTGCCTGTCTTTGGAGGTCCGGGGCAGATCCAATCTCAACCGCTGCCCAGGCCCAGACACCCCCAGCGGGGCCGCCTTCGAACGGTCTCGTCGTCTCACTCCTGCTGAGTAGCGACGCGAAGCACATCTACGCTGGGGCTCTGCCCATCGACCTGGTGATGACCAACGTCACTCAGTCCGACGTCCCCGTGCACCCCTTGCCACATTTGACCGGCGATTTCACAGAGTACATTCCCGTACTGCTTCTCTTCGATTCCGATGGACGGGGGCTCTACCCGCACGACGTGGGGCAGTGGATGAAGCCGCCTGGCATGTACAGCGGCCCCGGGCCGCAGCCACCGGTCCTGCTGGCTCCGGGGAAATCAGTGCTCTATTGGTTCTCCGAGCTTCTCGGCGTCTGTACGGAGTTGGGGCTGCCGGCCGGACGCTATGTAGCGCAGGTGGTCGCTCCGAGGCTATACGCCGAGGACCCCCGCACTCCGCCCGGGGTCCTCGTGTCCAACCTGTTGGCCTTCGACTGGCCTGGCCCGGTGGAGTGACGGCGGCTGCGCTGTCCTGGCGCCGGAGCTGACAGTTCAGGATCTGCGAGAACCGGCAGCCGCTTCAGAAGCCACGTTGCAGCTACGTCACCGCACAGCCAGCAACTCCTGGGGCTGGTAGGCACGCTGTCAGGAACTGGAGGCTTTGAGCATGAACACGTACAACCGAGGTCTCATGGCAGTCGTCGCAGTCTGCATGTTGTCTGCCGTCGGTGCCCCGGCAGATGCCATGGGCACGGGTTCTGCTGCCGGGTATCGCGACCAGAGAGGGCCTGAAGCAGATCCCGCGCTGGTGGCGCGCCAGACAAGCCCCAGCGGTGTGCCTTGCGGGGGGCTTGCGGCCCGCCTGAGCCTCCAGCCCAGTTCGTCGGAGGCTTTATCCGAAAGACCGACGGTCGATGTGGAACTCGTGAACGTCGCGGCAGAGCCCATCACGGTGGACGTCGGATTTCCTGGGGAGCTTCTGCCTGTGCTGCTGCTCTTCGACGCCACTGGCCGCGCCTTGTACCCCGTGGACCTGCAGCTCCTGTTCTCAGGCTACGAGGGAAGCGGCGCACCGAGACCGGTCCAGCTTCAGCCCGGCGAAGCTGCGAATGCCTGGAGGGGGGTGAGCCTGTACACCCCATGCAAGGACCTGGGGCTTGCGCCGGGGAGCTATACCGCCCAAGTGCTTCTTTTCATGATCCCTGGCCTTGAGGAGCAGCGTGTTCAGCGTATCCTGCTGTCCAACCCGCTCCCGTTCCAGTGGCAGAGACCAGCAGAGTAGAGCAGTGACAGGGCGAGGTTCCGAAGGGAGCAATGCGAAGATGGGTGGCACAAACAGGTGGACGGGACTTGCGCTCTGCATTCCCACAACTGTGGTCGCGATGGGTCTGGTGGCCGCTCTTGGCGCTCAGCCGCTTGAGGCGGACGCCGACGGCGCGGCTCGCGTTCTCGGTCCGCCGAACCAGGGACTGGCGCTGTCGGCCAGCCTCGTGCCCTGGACCGGCGGGACAGACGGTGGCCTGGCGCTGCGCCTTGCGGTAGCGAACGCGTCGGAGGGTCCGCTTGTGGTGCCTATTGGGCCAAGGAGCGGGTACTGGACCAGGGCGCTCGTCTACAATGACAGAGGCGAGTGTGTCCTGCCGGCGTCAACGGACGGGGGGGTTGCTATTCCGGGACCCCGTGGCGGCGGCCCGATTGGACCAACCGAGCCGACTGTGTTGGCACCGGGGGCCACCATTGCTGTTGACTGCTATGGCCGGGTCCTGGAAATGATGCCAAGGGACACTCCGCCGGGGCCGTACAGCCTGATCGTGCTGGCGATTGCTCCGTCGAAGGGCATCTCCTCGCTGCTGGTGTCGAACCTTGTCACCTTCGACTGGCCGCGACCGGCGGAGTGACGGCGACTGCAGGCGGTGCTTGACGTGGCGACTGGTTCGAGCGTCCCACAGTCGCCACGCCAAGCACGCTACTCCTTACGCGGGCGGCAATCCGGCTTGGCATGGCGGGAGACCACAGATCGAGGCACGCGACGGTCGACTATGAAGGCGCGGGTGCTTGCGCAGGAGATGTAGACCTCGGCGCAAACGGGAAGCCGGCGGCGGCGCCGCCGCGATGCAATTGCCTGCTTTCCGCCTCGCCTGAGTGGGGCTGAGCGGACCGGGGGTGTCGTCGGTCTCCGAGACCCAACGCTCGACTCGCCATCGACGGATCGCCAGCAGAACAAGGCGTGACTCGGCTGGGAAGGTCCTTCCTGCTGAGGCGTCGAATGA
>JAGPGE010000479.1 GCA_018056145.1 Armatimonadota bacterium | reverse complement strand
ACGGGGGCGTACCCCAGACCCGACAGCGCGTCAAGCGCCTCATTGAGCCGGTCCAGCGGGACCAGCAGGTCCATGTCGGTATGCGGGCGCAGGCCTGGCTCGGGGTAGAGCGCCTCCCCCAGCCACAGACCGCGCATGACCACGGGAGTGGCGCCGGCATCCACAAGCGCAGCGAGACAGGCCCGGGCTTCGGCGCACCGCCGCATCGGCACAATCGCGGCGGACATGAGCAGAGCGCGCCAGCGAGCCAGCAGGTCCTCCGGCAGTTCGCACTGCAGTTCGGGCCAGTAGCGGTGGGCGATGATCGCGGCCACGTTCTGCCCCCGGGCCGCGTCAAACAGGCCCGGGTCGTCGCGCAACCAGCAAGCTGCCTGACCGGCCTCGCACGAGGGGTGCAGCAGTTCCACCAGCCGGCGCAGCCGCGGGTTCTCACGCCCCGGCCCCAACAGCAGCAAGTCCACGCACATTCCCCTCGGCAACAGTGTCAGGCAACTCGGCGCAAGTAAGGTAGCACCGGCCTTCGGGCGAGTCAACTCTGGCCGGAGACTGACCCCTGCGCCGGGGGGTCAATGTGAAGCATGTTCAGGTCCTCGTCATACTCGACTGTCAGGCCCATGGCGCGCAAGGGAACGGCAAGCGGGCCCACCAGGTTCCCGCGCACAACACGCACCCCGCCGGGCAGGCGCAGGAGCCTGCCGTCGACGGCCGCGTAATGCGAGTTCTCCTGAAGGACCAGCGCGTGCACCGGGCCGATGATGCCGGCCATCGCCCACGCGTCGCTCCATTCCGTTCGCCAGCCGAGCGCCCGGGCAATCTCCGGGATGGCCCCGTGAACACTACCCTGCCAGAGATACGGAGCGATCTCGGTGCGCAGGACCTGCCCGCGCACCGTCACCTGCAGCAACGGGAAGAGCCGGGTGATCTCGATGCGCGAATGCAGGGCTGTCGCCGGCTCGCTCACGGTGAACGTGCGCGTCTCTCCCGGCTGCAGCGGCGGGGCGAAGGGCACGAAGCGCGCGCGCCAGCCATCAGTCACATCGGCAGGCACCGGAGTTCGGTTGAAGACCATGCGCAGCCGCAGGCCCTCCAGCGGCGCCCCCGAGAGATTCTGCACTTCCAGGCGGATCACACTGGAACCGCCGCCGCCGCGCCCGGGCTGGTAATCCACGGACCCCTGCACCACGCGCAGGTTCGACACCGGCAGCGCGCCGGCAACAGCCGCAATCACAATCAGCAGGGCCGAGATCGCGAGGGCATTGCGCATCACTCACCCACCTCCGATACCGACACGTCCACCCCGGCCGGCAATCAGCGCACCACAGGCGCGCGCTCGCCGGAATCGCCCGATCGCCAGGCGGCCTCGGTCAGCTGGATGACCCGCAGGCCACACGACGGCGGGGCCTGGATCTCTTCCTGATTGCGGATGGTGGCGATGAAGTTCTGGTCCGGGTTCCAGGTACGGCCAAGCTCCTCGCCGGAAACGATCCTGCGCTCTTCGCCGCCGTCCCAGCGCCAGACGTCATTGCCGCGAATTGCGAGGGTGCCGTTCTCGCACCAAATGGTGATCTCTTCGAAGAAGTTGACCGCGTGGCCGACCACGGAGAAGCTGGCCATGCATCCGCCGTCGAATTTCACGCTCATCGACGTGAGGATGTCCACCTCGGAGCCAAGATTGTCGATGTAGGCGAAGACTTCCGCGGGCTGCAGATCGGTCATCCACAGCACGATGTCCAACAGGTGGCTGCCGGAATCATTGAGCTGGCCGCCGCCGGACAGGGCCATCTTCGAACGCCAGGTGCCCCGGCCGACCTGCCCACGATACCAGTTCTGGGACTGCAGGCAGGAGATGAAATGGGGTGCGCCCATCTCGCCGCCCAAGATGACCTCGCGGCAGTAGCGGTACGGGGCCATGACGTGCCGCTGATACGAGACGCCCACCACGAGCCCGGTTTCCTCTGCCTTCGCGACGACTTCTTTCGCGTCGGGGACGGTGCAGACCATGGGCTTCTCGGTGAGCACATGCAGGCCGCGATCCAAGGAAGCCATGATCTGCTCGAAGTGGGTGGTGTGCGGCGTGGAGATCTCCACCGCGTCCATCTCGACGGTGTCCAGGAGCTCGCGGTAGTCGCTGAACTGCGGCACATCGGCAAGGGTAGGGTTGGCCTCGATCGACGCCTTGCGCGCATCCTCGGACGGGTCGCAGAGCCCCACGATCTCGACGCCTTCAATGTCCAGCAAACGCCTCATGTGACCGCGGGCGTTGCCGCCGCAGCCGATCATGCCGACGCGGATGATGTCTGAAGCCATCGCGCATCTGCCCTTCCTGTGTGAAAGCATTGTGCCGGGTGAGCCCGGCAGGAGGGACAGTTCGCCGCGCCGGCGGAGGGACCTTCGCCCTGACGACCCCGCGCTTGACAGGCCCCGCCGGTCCTTGCATAGTTACCCGCGGGCGTGAGGCGGATGGCAGACCACTATCCGGAAGACGTGACCAAGATGACAGACAGGACCTGCCGGGATTTCACCTGCGTGGGCAGCGCGACGGAGGATGTCTTCGTCAGCGTCCCCGACGCTCATCTCTTTCGCGTTGAGGACCGACAGCAGGAGATGGCGTATCTGGCCCTGGAGTATGGCGCGAAGATCCGCGTGGGCGACGTGCATATCGACACCGGCGGTGGCGCCACCAATACCGCCGTGACCTTCGCGCGGATGGGGCTGAAGACGGGGATCGTCACAAAGATCGGCGTAGACGGCCCTGGGGATCGGGTCATCGCGGGCATGGGGCGCGACGGTATCGAGACCGGCGGGGTAGTGCGCGACACCGAGCACCGGACCGGCTACTCGGTGATCATCACCGGCTTCACCGGAGACCGCACGATTCTGGTCTACCGGGGCGCCAGCGCCTTCCTGCGGGAGTCTGAGATCGACTGGGATTACCTGGCGCGGACATCCTGGGTCTACATGAACTCCATGGCGGGCGAGACCGCGGCGGTCTTCCCGCGCATCCTGGAGTTCTGCGGCGAACGCGGTATTCACGTTGCGCTCAACCCCGGCAAGGAACAGCGCGCATTGGGCATGGCCGGGCTGGCGCCTTACCTCCGCAACGTCACGCTGCTGGTCTGTAATCGCTCCGAAGCCTACGAGATCACCGGGGTTCCGCCTGATCGCGGCCCGGGTGATGAGGAGCGGATGCTGAAGATGCTCCTGGACGCCGGGTGCGCCAATGTGGTGCTCACCTACGGGAGCGAGGGCAGCGAGGGCATGAACGCCAGCGGGCACTGGAAGGTCCCGATTATCGAGGGCCCGGTGGTGAGCACGGTGGGCGCGGGTGATGCCTTCGCAGCCGCCTGCGCTGTTGGCCTGCACCGTGGCCTCGGTCTGGGACAGGCCATGCGCATCGGCACCGCGAACGCGGCGTCGGTAGTGCAGGTGCTGGGGGCGAAAAACGGTATTCTCACATGGGAACAGGCGCAGGCGGCCCTGCAGGGCTGAGCCGGCGGAAGAAAGGAACTCGACCGTGGCTGCAATCATCGCATGGGCGCAGTATCTGGCAGTGGGGCTGGCAGTGGGCGCGTTCTCAGGGCTAATCGGCATCGGCGGCGGCATCATCATGGTGCCGCTCATCGTGCTCTTGTGGAAGACAGGTCCGGACGGGATCAAGGTGGCAATCGGGACCTCGCTCGCCGTCATGATCCCTTCGGCTTTCGCCGGCTCTTGGCGTCATCATCTGCACGGGAACGTTGACTTCACGCTGGCGGCCTGTCTGGCAGTGGGCGCGGTGATAGGGACCGTGTTCATCGGCGTGCCCCTTGCCGAACACCTGCCGGGGCCGGTTCTGAAGCGGATCTTCGGGCTGGTCATGGTGATCTCGGGGCTGCAGTGGTCCGGCGCATGGGACCTTGTGGTGAAGCTGTTCGGGGGCGGCAAGGCGGGGTAGGCCGGACGGCAAGGCGGGTACGTTCAGTGTGCTTTCAGCAGCGGGCTTTCCCGCGAAGCCGTTAGCCGTTTCGGTGGAAGGCGTTCGCGGACAAGCCCGCTCCTTCAATGAACTGCGGCGGCAGGCGAATCTGCCGTCATCACCCCTCCGCCGCCTGGTCGTTGCCGGCGTTGACTCTCCCCGAGACGAACCGGATCCCCGTGTACACGAACCACAGCCCCAGAAGCAGGATCACGATCCCGCAGCCGTAGATCAGGCCGTGGTAGATCGTTACGTTCCGCAGCAGGAAGTCCTTGCCGCTCACGATCAGCAGGCCCACAAAGGAATACCAGACATAATCCGATGCCTCGTGGCCCAGGTAGAAGGCGAGGTACTCCGTGAGGCTGCGCGGGGCCATGTGCGCAAGTTGCCCCGCGCCGATTGTGGCCCACCAGCCCGTGAAATACGGGTTCGCCGCGCACAGTCCCGCTCCCCAGATCAGCAGTTGCGCCCACGAATACGCGCCCTGCCCCGCCTGCATCTTGATCGATGCATCAGCGGCGTGAGCGATCATATCCCAGCCCATCCACAGCAACGCAGCGCCGCCTACCAGACCGATCCCGCCGCGCACCCGGGGCCGGTTGATCACCGCGTGCAGGCCACCCACAAGCAGGCCCACGATCACCAGTTCAAGGATCGCGTGGCCGGTGATGAGGCCGATCACTGCCCGGAATCCCTGCACGGTGGTCTGGCCGATGGTGGCCACCAGCAGGGGACCGGGCATGATCGCCCCGCTGAACCCGGTGACGAAGGCCAGCAGGAACAGCTTGCCCCAGATGCGACGGGTTGGTGCGTCAGGCACGGCATTCCCTCCGGGGCTACGTGGTGCTGGACTTGGATGCCCCCCAACCCCAGGGCTTCCCGGCCTGGGGCACCGTGGGCCTCGGCGGGAGTTCGCCAGGAGTGAGGGACTGGGCCAGTTCCACCGAGGCGTCCTCGATCATCTGCCCGGCTTCGGGCACCAGC
>JAGPGE010000478.1 GCA_018056145.1 Armatimonadota bacterium | reverse complement strand
CCTCACCTCCCTTCACGGCCGCGAATGTGGCCTGACCAACGACCGCAAACTGCTCGCCACTGGCGGCTTCGTAGCGGGCGACCACGGCAAGCAGATTGACCTGCCGAGCCCTTCCGTTGTATCCCTGTTCGACGACTTCCTGGGCGACGTGCTCGCCGACGAATGGAACCCTGTCGAAACCGACACCGATGGTGCCCAGGCCGTGCTGGCTGGTGGTATCGGTGGTGTCCTGCGCATCACGTCCGGCAACGATGACGGCAACGTCGTGGTGCTGCCCGATCTGTCCGGCATCACCTCGTACCTGAACTGGCAAGCCTCCAACGGCGGCCTGGCCATGCAGGCCCGGATCAAGGTGTCCCGCATCACCCTGGCCTATATCTTCGTCGGCTTCACCGATCTGATCACCATCGAGGCCCCGGTCATCGCCAGCGGTACCGGCGACGGCATCACCACCAACGCCTCCGACGCTGTCGGCTTCATGTTCGATACCGGCGCCGATACCGACACGTGGTTCCTGGTGGGTGTGGCCGGCAACACCGACGCTACCACCCAGGTCCTGGCCACCGCTCCTGTGGCCGACGACTATGTGACCCTGCGTGTTGAGGTGACCGCTGCTGGCCTGGCCACGTTCTACATCAACGGCACCCAGGTCGGCACCAGCATGTCTGGCGCCGTGACCGCTGGCACCGATCTGACGCCCTGCGTGTACGTGTCCAACACCGACGGCACCAGCGCCGTGACCCTGGACGTTGACTACGTCCACGTGGCCATGGCCCGTGCCGCCGACGGCGACGCGACTTAACCTTTGCTCCCCTCCCCTCGCTGCAACAGCGAGCTTTGCCGCCCATGGACTTGAACGAGATTCTCAAGGCCCTGGGCGGCCTTTCTTTGGAGCAGGCATGCAACTGAAGCGCCGCATTCGGAACTTGGCCTATCGCCTGGGCTGCTGGCTGATCAGTTTCGAGTACGTGCCGGGGCCCAGGCGCGGGAGCGGAGCGCGCACGCAGCACACTCTCAGGCGCCTCATAGCGGGGCAGCGGGAGGAGATACGTGTGCTCCGGCTGGCCGCGTGTGTGGCTAGCTCGCGGTCCTCCTTGCTTGAGCAGGAAGCACGCCGGCGGCGCACGATACGTGAGATGCCTAAGTGGACCTGAATGAGATCCTCCAGGCTTTGAACGGGCTCCCAGCGGACAGCCGGGAAGCTGTCGAGCGGGAAGCGTTCGAGGCTACCAAGGACCTGCTCTTCATCCCCCAGCCAGGTCCCCAGACCATGGCCTACTTCAGCGAGGCGGATGTCCTCCTGTTCGGGGGGAGCCCCGGCGGCGGGAAGACCGCGCTCGGCATGGGCCTCGCCCTCAACTGCCACCACCGCACCATGGCCGTGCGGAAGAACTTCGTCGACTTGACGGGTTGCCTCCACACCCTCGACAACATCCTCAAGACGACCGGCGCCGCAGTCGGCGGGAACCGCCCGGTGTACCGGAAGGCAGACGGCGGGATCATCGAGTTCGTGGGTCTTGGGGACAATCTGGACGGCAAGCAGGGCAACCCGCACGACCTGATCTACATCGACGAGGCCGCGCAGCTTCCGGAAGACCAGGTCCGCATGCTTATCGGCTGGCTGCGGACGGACAGGGAAGGGCAACGCTGCCGCGTAGTGCTAGGCAGCAACCCGCCGCTGGACAGTACGGGTGACTGGCTGATCGAATACTTCGGGCCATGGCTCGACCCCAGGCACAACAACCCCGCGCAGGAAGGCGAGCTGCGCTACTTCCAACCGAATGAGGACGGGCGGGGGTACCGGGAGTGCGCGAAGGACGAGCACATCCTCATGCAGGGCGTGCGCGTAGCCCCACAGAGCCGCACGTTTATCTCGTCGAAATTCACCGATAACGCCTTCTATGACCCGGAGCAGTACGCCAAGAGCCTGGCCGGCCTGCCGGACTCTGTCCGCGAGCGGCTTACCAGCGGTAACTTCCTGCTCGATCGCGCCGACGATGTGTGGCAAGCGATACCCACGGCGTGGGTGAAGGCCGCGCAAGACAGGTGGACAGCCAATCCTCCGGTGGGGGTTCCCGTGTGCGCTGTGGGTGTGGACGTGGCGCAGGGCGGCTCGGACAATACCGCGATCGTCCTGCGCCATGACGGTTGGTTCGGGAGGATCGTCCTGGTCCCTGGGAAAGAGACGCCCGACGGAAAGACAGCAGCATCGCACGTGGTCCGGCATCGTCGCGACAACGCTCCCGTCATCGTCGACCTCGGAGGCGGCTGGGGCGGGGACTGCTACGGGCACCTGAAAGAGAACGGAATCGAAGCCATCGGCTATCTCGGGATCAAGCCCTCCAACGCGAAGACGGAGGACAGAAAGCTCGGGTTCACGAACAAGCGTTCCGAGGCGTACTGGAAATTCCGTGAAGAGTTGGACCCCTCCCGCCCCGGCGGCTCGCGCATCGCCCTCCCGCCGGATTCGGTACTGCTGGCCGACCTGTGTGCGCCGAGATACCGTATCACGAAGAGCGGCGACAAAGGCGCAGTCGAAATCGAACCGAAGAAGGACGTGGTAAAGCGTCTCGGTCGCTCCCCTGACCGGGGCGACGCTGTAGTAATGGCTTGGAGTGCAGGACCCAAGGCTGCTAACATCCAGGGCGGGTTCCAGGCACTGGCCAGGAACAGGACACCCAAGGTGGTCATGGGCCACCAGCAACAGCGGAGACGCACATGACCAAACTGTTCGGCGGAAAGCCCAAGATCCCAGATCCTCCCAAGCCGGTACCCATGGCTGATGAGGACGCCATCAACAAGGCCAAGCGACGCGCGGTAGCTCGTACCCGCCAGTCCGGTGGGCGCGAGTCGACCATCCTGGGCGAAGCGGGTGGCGCCGAGAAGCTGGGCGGCTGACGTGTCGAGCCTGGTCGAGACCATCAAGGGCCAGGGAGACCAGCTCTTCGGGAAGCGGGGCAACCTGCTGACCCTCTGGCAGGACATCGCCGAGAACTTCTACCCCGAGCGCGCGGACTTCACCACCGTCCGCAACGTGGGCGACGAGATGGCCCGCAACCTGATGACGAGCTACCCGGTCATCGCGCGGCGAGACCTGGGCAACGCCTTCAGTGCGATGCTACGTCCGTCCGCCAAGGACTGGTTCAAGATCTCGACCAATCGTCCGGACAAGGAAGACACGCTCGCCAAGCAGTGGCTGGAGTGGGTGACGAAGCTGATGAAGCGGGCCATGTACGACCGTGCTTCCCAGTTCACCCGCGCCACCAAGGAGGGCGATCACGACTTCGCCGCGTTCGGACAGTGCGCCATCTCGACCGAGGTCAACACCGCCGGCAACGGGCTTCTGTACCGGTGCTGGCACTTGCGTGACCTGGCCTGGTTCGAGGATGAGGAAGGCGCGATCGGAGGCGTCCACCGCAAGTGGAAGCCGACCGCCATGGAGCTCGCCAAGCTGTTCCCGAAGAGCATCCATCCGGAAGTACGCAAGAAGCTGGAGAAGGAGCCCTTCGCCGAGATCAACGTCCGCCACGTCGTCATGAAGGCGGAAGACTACGCCACCCTGCCGGGCGCCAAGAAGCTGCGGACCCCCTGGGTCAGCGTCTACCTGGACGTCGACCACAACCACATCCTGGAAGCTGAGGGTGTGTGGACGCCCATCTACACGATCCCACGCTGGCAGACCGTGAGCGGCAGCCAGTATGCGCACAGCCCCGCCACCGTGGCGGCCCTGCCCGACGCGCGGCTGATCCAGGCCATGAGCCTGACCCTGCTGGAAGCCGGAGAGCGCGCGGTGAACCCGCCCATGCTGGCCGTCAAGGAGGCCATCCGCTCCGACGTCGCGATCTACGCGGGCGGCATCACGTGGGTGGACGCGGAGTACGACGAACGACTGGGCGAGGTGCTGCGGCCCCTGACCCAGGAGAAGGGCGGACTCAGCTTCGGTCACGACAGCATGATCGACCTGCGCGGCCAGCTGGCCGATGCGTGGTACCTGAGCAAACTCAACCTCCCGCCCGTTGGCGGCCCGGACATGACGGCCTATGAGGTGGGCCAGCGTGTGCAGGAGTTCATCCGCAACGCGCTGCCACTGTTCGAGCCCATGGAGATGGACTACAACGGCCAGCTGTGTGAGGCCACTTTCGAGTTGCTACTGCGCAATTCTCCCGAGATCCGGAACACCGTGCCGAAGAGCATCCAGGGCGCGGAGATCCAGTTCACGTTCGAGAGCCCGCTGCGCGACGCCGTGGAGAAGGTCAAGGTCGGCCAATTCATGGAAGCCCAGCAGGTGCTGGCCCTGGCCATCCAGGCCGATCCCAGCGTGGCCAACCATCTGGACGGCGCCAAGGCCACCCGGGACGTGTTGTCGGCCGTCGTGCCCGCCGCGTGGATCAGGACCGAGGAAGATGCCCAGGCCATAACCGAGCAGCAAGAGCAGGCCGCGCAGGCTGCCCGGATGCTGCAGCTCATGCAGGGCGGGGCCGACGTCGCCAAGACGTTGGGCGAGGCGGGGGTGGGTAAAGAGGTGGCGATGTGAAAACAGATGACCTGACATACCGGTTGCTTGAAGACGGCGCGGAACCGACGGAAGCGGACTTCGCCCGATGCGCGGAGATAAGCACCATCATACTCCGGCGTCGATTCCCTGACTGTGAGGTGAGGGAGGTGGAGCGGGGTATGCGCCCCCCGCCAGGGCATGACCAACGCCGCGCGGTCTATGTGCGGATGGAAGTCACACAGTGACCCCCAAAAAACCGCCCTACTTCAGCGCCCCCTGGGAGCCGGCGGATGCTTCCGCCGTCCAGGCCTTGCAACGCGGGGAGGCCGACGCGGCCCAGCAGAAGCGGGCCCTGGACTGGATCATCAAACACGCGGCTGGAACTTACAACGTGAGCTTCCAGCCTGGAATGCCGGACGCGACAGCGTTCGCTGAAGGTCGCCGAT
>JAGPGE010000017.1 GCA_018056145.1 Armatimonadota bacterium | reverse complement strand
CCAAGTACCAGCACGAGATCATCTGCCGCCAGTTCATCAGCGAGGTCGCTTACCAGCTCGAAAGCTTGTTCTGGGACAGCAACCTCAACCAGTGGCGCGCCCTCTCGGTGATGCCCTATAGCCTGGTCATCGCACGCGATCTGCTCGAGCAGTGTAGGGAGAAAATCAGGAGCGAACGCACCTACATCGAGAACGAACGGGCTTCCTACAAAGCCCAGAAAATACGGGAGCAGGCCAGAGCCGCTTTCGATGCCGCCAGGAAGGCGCTCCTTAACGCACCGCGTAGGCGTGATGTGCAGTCGGACTTCATTGATGGGGTCGCCCAGTGGTGCCACTGCTTGGACGAATGGGACGTTCTGACGCAGGCGTACGTAAAGGTCCTTTCGGACATGCTCGCCCTTACCGACGATCTCTGGATGAAGATCGGGTCGCCTGCGGATAGCTGGTTGGGCTACCTGGAACACTGTCGCAGCGAGATGAGCGAATCGTACAACGACGACCTGACCAATCGTCAGGTGGCGGCACGCGAAGTCCATGCAAGGCGGTACGTGCCCGAGCCGGGCGGGCCTGCCGAGAATGATCTCTACCGACACACGGTCGAGCAGACCGGTCATGTCAACTCTCTGCTTTCTTCCCTCCACTGGGAGTTCAAGTGCACCAGCGGCAAAGGGGCAGGCCAGGCGTTTGCTTCCACTGTGGGCGCCAGGGACATCGCTGAGTCGTATGACTGCTACCTTCGGGTACCTGATGTTCCAGGCTACTCCGGTAAGGTGCAGTCCCACCTTCTCTACGACGGCCAGACGGGAGCCTATCGCGAAACGCTCGTGGGACGCCATGAGCCCGAGATGTTCGTCCAAGTGGGACGCAACAAATGCGAGGCAGACCTGCAGGCCATGTCGATCTGGCACGTGATGGAGCTCGAAGCAGCCTCGCAGAATCTGGATCTGGCAGCGTACGCAGAGGAGGTCCAGAACCAACTGGCCGCCAAATCGGGAGCTTCACTGAGCAAGCAAGGTTCGGCTACGCCACAAGAGACTGCGGCTCAGATAGCCCGCCACAACGTGGACAGCCCGATATCAACGCAGGTGGACCAGGCGCTAAGCAAGATTGGCGTAAGCGCGGTGCCCTTATCTGCAGGAACTCACTTCGATCACTCCGTGGCGGTACTCCGAACCGAGTACAACCTCAGGCTTACCGACTGGTCAGACTACCGGAACCTCATGAACGACTACTATGCGAACAGGGCCAATGCACCGGTCCATTGCTACGCAGAGGAGCGCCACGCAACAGACGGGGTCGAGGAGTACCTGCTGAACAACAACTTTGCAGCTCTCGACCAGATGCCCTTGCATCACTCAGTCTGCAGGTACCTGGGAGACTGGAAGCTCTTTGAGGCCTTCGCAGTGTCATTCCTGCTGCGTCACCTAACGCAGGCTGATAGCCCCATGACCGAGACAGGGGGCGGCCCGGATAATAATGTGCTCAAGGTAACGAACTGCGTATCGCGGGGCGGCCATAGGACCGACTGCAACCTGGGGCCTGCGTGCTCTCTGGACGGAGTGCTCTCGAAGCTCACGGATCCCACCGATGGATTGAGCACGATCGCCAGGGACAGGCTGCTTGATTACGTTGCCGAACTTCCCCGACGCATCGCCAACAGCCCCGGACTCGATGCTGTAGTCAGGCCGGGACTGGAGCTTGCGAAGCCGGCCGACGTTCAGCTGCCACCGCTGGACACGACCAACAGCGTGCCCGAGCGTCTGGACCGGGAGCATCTGCAGTGGGCTTTGTGGGCTGCCGGATGGCGGTTCTGCCAGCAGGTCCTGGGCCACAAATGAGCGCCCGCTCTCGGCGCAATAGACGTGACAGCAAGCAGTTCTACACCCCGCGTCGCAGGCAAGGGTGCTTTGGACTGTGGAGTTGGTTACTTCTGGCGAGTGTTTTCTGTGAGCTCTACACGTCGTCGCAAGCTGTGTTTCGGTGAATCCAGGCGCGGTCGGGCTCACACGCTCGACCGCGCCAGCCCTTCGCGAGGCAGATCTGGATGGCTCCGTCTACTTGGTTCTGCCGCTGTGGCAAGATCAATGTTGCATCTAGCCCCAATCATTCATGAACGCGGTCCCGCGTTTTGAGAGGGGCCCGATGTGGGCCCCTGGTTGGTGCAATCGGTCGTCAAGGGCGGGTCTGGTATCGCGGCGATGCAGACTCTGGGCTGAGAGCGCCGATTCGGCGCAAGACTATCGTCGGCCGGGCACACTGCTCCCCGGGACTTCGTCGCGCTGCTTCCGACTTCTTCTCGTCGCTCAGGTTGTCCGGGTCGCCGGCGTGGGGCTCACGCCGGGCTCGCACAGAGCCGTTCGAATACTCTTGGCCACAGGTCCTGCACCGGGCAACTCGACGCGAAATGCAGCCAGACTTTGCGCGCCGTCTGTTTCACCCGTACGCCCAGCTTGATCAGTTGCCGCTGCAAAGCGCCCACCTGAGCCGTCGCCAGTCGCGTGCCGCGAAGCGCCTTGCGCAGCGCGCCAGACAGCACGAAAGCCGCTGCGTGCAGCAGGCCCCGGAACTGGTTCGCCAGGAACCGGTGGCAACTGGTGCGGTCCATCTGCAGCCCGTTTTTCAACTCGCCGATGCGGTTTTCCATGTCGCCGCGAGCGGCCTACAGTTCGTACAGCGCCGCCGCGTCCGGGTGCGTCAGGTTGGTCACCACGAACCGCGGATTGTCGCCCTGGGCCATGACTTCGGCCTTTACAATCACGCGCCGATAGCTGCGCCATGAGCCTGCGCCGTACAACTCGTCGGTGATCTGCCGCGCCTTGCGACGGGTCAGTCTGTACTCGGTTCGCGACGCTTCCATGTGGGGCTCTGCGAGGGCCAGGAGAGCGCTGTTCCTGGCGATACTGACCAGGTAGCCCACGCGATGATCTTCGCACCAGTCGTAGATCTCGGGCTTCGCGAAACCGCTGTCGGCGCGGAAGATGATGTGCGTATCCGGCCACTCTTTTCGCACTCGCGCCACCAGCCGCTTGAGCACCGCCAGGGCGTGGGCGCCGGCGTGAGCCCTGCCCGGCCGCAGCATCGCCGCCAGCAGTTCATGCGGCCCGCCGTCCACCTGCGCGGTGACGATCAGCGGCAGGTAGCAGTGGGTGTCGTAGTAGCCATGGAACGCGGCGAACTGCTGCTGCCCGTGGGTCGGATCATCGGTCGCGTCGAAGTCCAGGATGATCCGCTCGGGGGTGGCGCCGGCATACTGGGCGAAGAATACGTCGACAAGGACGTCGGCCATCTGGCGCACCTCGCGCCTGCTGATCGCATTCTCGAACCGCGACAAAGTCGGCTGGCTGGCGCAGTCCGGATCGGTCTGTGGCAAGCGGCCGATGGCGGTCTTGAGCACCGGGTCGCGACGCATGTCGTCGGCGTCATTGCAGTCTTCATAGCCGGCGGCGATCTGGTAGACGCGCTGGGCGAGCAGTTCCGCCACCGTGTGCCGGACCTTGGCCTGCTGGCGTTCGTGGCGAACGCAGGCGGCGAGCTTGCGGGTCAACTCGAGCCGCCGATCGGCCTGGGCGATGAGGACGAGGCCGCCATCAGACGAGATCTCGCCGCCATCAAAGGCGCCGACAACCTGCTTGCCATGAAGGTTTGCGAAGGTCAGTTGGCCAATACACTGTGTCATACCGGAGGGACCTCGCGGAACGGCATTCTATTGGCGTAGAAGCCCATTTCGCCATCTCTCCGGTTTTCCTTGCTCAAGATTCATGAATGATTGGGGCTAGGTCTCAATACCGGTGTTGACTTCGCCTTTCAGCTTTGTCATCCTTCCCGCATGCTCTGGCACCTGCTTATTGTACTGCTCTCGCAGCTCGCCTCCCTGGCTTCCGGCCTTCTCGGTGATGATCGTGACCGGCAGATCCTCGCCCTTCGCCAGCAGGTGCCCATTCTGCAACGCCAACTGGCCCCCCAACCGGGAGCGGCCTGGGGATTCACTCCGTCGCGGTGTTCAGTACCTCGAACGCCGCCATGATGTCATCGGGGGTTCCTGGGTGAGGCTGTGGGTGGGACCCGCGACGAAGCCGCTGTCCTGCGCCCCGACGCGCAGCACGTCCCGCACGTGCGCCCGGACCTCGTCGGGCGTGCTCAGGCTGTCATCTGTCTGTTACCTGTCTGTTCTTTCAGCAGTAAGCACCACTCTCTGCTCGAGGGTCAGACGCGCCCTCCTGCCTACTTGATGTGCACCAACGCCACATCGTTGGGCGGGATCGTGACCTTCATTTTGGCCGGGCTGCTGATCCTGCCGGGCAGCCCCCACACCTCCGCCGTCTGGCCCGGTGCCGTCTCCCTGTTTTCCAGTTGCACCGATAGCTGCTTCGCGCCCTCGTTGAACACCAGCACCAGACGTTCGTCCCCACGGGTCAGCACAAGGAGGTTGGGGTACTTGATCTGGTCCGAGGCGGCGAGGTCGTCCTGGCGTGTCCCGTCGTAGAAGATGTCCTCAAATTCACTGATTGCCCGGGTGGCCTCGCCGATGTAGTAGCACTGACCCGCGCAGCGGTCGAAGGCCGTGCACATGTCCACGCCGCCGTGGAAGGACGCCACGATGCGGAGAATCTGCGGCTTGAGGCGTGCCGCATTCATGAAACCGTCCCGGCCGACGAGCGCCGTCTGGGGCCATGTCTGCAGAGGTGTCTTGACGACATATCCGCCGCTGGCAAAGAGCTGTCCCATGATCTGCTTGAGCCCCACCTTCTCGCGCATGAAGGTCATCTCGCGGTCCAGGGCGTTCTGGCCAACGGGGAACGAGCCGACTCCGTCGTGTGGCCCGTGCCCGACGGCCTGGCCATCCCCGGGCCAGCCGGTGAACACAAGGTCAATCCGCCCTCGGTTCCGCTCCCAGCTATCAGTGAACCAAGTGCCGTTGGTCGCCGCGCAGTTGTAGAACATGTAGCGGAGCCCCAACTCGTTGCACACCTGCTTGATGATCTCGTTCAGTCGAGCGTCCAGTTCAAGGCGGAACTGCTTCCACTCCTCATAGTGGTCTTCCCGGATGGCCTCATCAGAAAGATCCACATGATCTGCCAGCCTGGCCCACTGCCGGAACGCGCTCCTGCAGTTGTCGCAGAAGCAGAAGCACTTGCTGAGTTGGCTGCCGGGGACGAAGCCGGGAGCGAAGCTGTGGTCCAGCCACGGTGTCTGCTCCCAGTCATTCCAGAAGATCGTCGTCTTCGGTAGGCCGACGAACCTGTGCGCCTCATCGCCGCGGAGCATCGCGCCGATGTCCTGCTCGAGCGCATCGTGGAACTGCGTCGCGCCGGGGCCGGTTGCGTAGGAGCGGCAGATCTGCGCCCCGCTTCTGCCGGTCGCGCCGAAGAAACGGACCTGCAGTTCCGGCGTGCTTTGCAGCAGCTTGCTCAGCGCCCCGTCGCGCACGGAATTGCCGTAGAGAGGGTAATTATTCGGGCCCCAGATGACCACTGTTCCGCCGCCTTCGACTACCCGGTCATGCACCTTGCGGGTATACGCGTCGCCGCTGGGCGGCAGGATCCAGTGGCTGAACCCAATCGCCAGCGACTGGCGCATGAAGGCCTCGAAGTGACGCGGGAACAGTTTGCCTCCATACGCACGCACCCACGGCTCCGCGCAGTACTGGGAGATCATCACCTTCTTGGGCATCCGTCCGTTCAGTGGTGGCAGGACGCGCACTGGCAGGACCTGCTCCACCTCCGTCAGGTTCCCCGCCGCCAGCCTCCGGTAGTAGAACTCGCAGAGATTGCCGCGCCCCTGGTACTCGTCCATCACCAGCGGGAGGAGGGCGACCTGGACTCTGTCGGGCTGCACGAAGTCCGGCTCGTAAGCGAAGCGGTACCGAGTGTAGGGCTGGTTGTCGTGGGTCGTCTGCTCCACGACGACCGACCGCGGCCGGCGGTTGAGCTTCCCACCCTTGTCGTCGTCCGCGTATTGCTCGTCGATGAGGCTGAAACCCGCGGGGACGTCCAGAACGAACTCGTAGTCGGTCAGCGGACTCGTGAGGGGCGGTGGAGTGTAGAGGGTATGGAAGAGAGTCTCGAGGCTTCCTTCGGAGAACCCCCATTCCCGCACCTTCGGCTCCAGGCAACGCAGCCCGCTGTAGTGGTTCGCACTCCAGATGACGAGCTGGCGGAAGCAGACCTCCCCGGTGAGGCTGCCTGGCACCTCCAGGTACCCCTCCTCGTCTACCGGCGCCGGTGCCCAGGATTGGTCGTCAAAGGCTGCCTGCGTCCAAGCCTCATCCGCCGCGGACCCGACACGCCAGCGCTGCTCCAGGTCGGGCTGATCGGGCACTCCTACCCGCAGACCCGGGTTATTGCCGTTTCCCACGACGGTCACCCCAATCACGTTCAGTCCCTCGACCAGGCGCACGGCCAGGCCCCCGTCCTCGGCTGGGACCGTGGCCCCATTGAGCGAGAAACCGGTGATGCCGGCGTCCCTTGCAGCCACCTCGAACTGCAGTTGCCTGGTGGGCTCGGACAGCTCAGCCCTCAGCGCATCATACCGGGAGAGGAACGGCAGAGCGCCCGCGAAGTCCCCTGCACCGAGTATCTGCGCTGCCTTCTGCTTCAGCCCCAGGAAGACAGTCAGCCGCTCGTCTCCCTGCCGATCCGTCAGGAACGCTTCTTTCACGTTGGCGGCCTTCCACAGCCGCTCCCGCAGGGACCGGCGCACTCGGTCGAGAGCCTTCTGCGTTTCGGCCAGCGCGTCCGGCGTCGGCGGGGTGTCGGCGAAGGTCAGCTCGGCGAAGCGCCCCACCTGTGCGAACGCCTTCTCCACCGGCGCGAAGCTGGAGAGCTGCTCGTTCTCCGGGTTGAGGTAGGCCGCGCGGCAGAGGTTGAACCAGAATGTACGTCCCTTGACCGGACCGGCCAGGGCGAGCTGAGTGAAGGGAATGCCTACCTCGACGCTCCAATGGTCCGTTCCCCTGGCCGCTGCTGCGGTCCAGGCCGCGGCGCCCGGTGGTGGTGCGAAGTTGCTCCAGCGCGCACCGCGGCTGTTGGTCACGAACTGTCTTGGTTCCTGATTCTGGTCGGCGCAGAAGAAGAACTCGAGGTTGTCGTCGGCAGCCCAACCGTCCCGGTAGTCGTGTTCGTCTGCCTTGATCTTGTCCGGCTCGGGCTCCGTACATCTGACCGCCACATAGATCCGGTCGTCGTGCCAACCCATCTTGAAGGCGGTGGGACGAGTCACCACGATCTCGCCGGTTCTGACACTGGTGAACCCCACGGCGGCCGGCACTCCTGCCCATGCGTCGCCGCCCCATCGCCCATCCATGGCCGGGGCCTCGCGCAGGGGATAGACCGTGTAGCCCGACTCCGCGGCGGCTCCAGATGAGACCGCGAGACAGCTTGCCAGCAGGCTGCCCAACCACAACAGGTACCTGGTCATGCCCATTCTCCTTGTTCCACCAGGTCGACAAACTCAATGCCGAGGTTCTCTGACTCCCATTCGAAGAGGTGCGTCTCACCGTCCGAGTCTGGCCGCGTGGCGCGCTTCCCAGGCAGAAGGGAGCGCAGTTGCAGCCCTATTGCCTGAGCAGGCGCTCGGTCTGCTCCACGTACTGCGCTGCCTGCTCCCGAACGGCCTCCAGCCGCTGCGGGTCGTCGCTATAGCGCGTCAGGCTCTCGACCAACTCGTTCCCGGGGGTGAACAGCGGAGTGACGCGCGCCTGCAGGGCTTCGAGTTCCGGCGGCAGGGCCAGGCCGCGCTCCTGCAGAGCAGAATCATTCGCTCGCGCCTGCCACAGGAGGTCATAGTCCTCCAGGCCATCGCGGATGGCCTCAAGACGCAGCGAAGGCAACGGCCCGTCCGGGCCCTTCTGGTAGAGGTGGTCGTGTGCGTTGTCTTTCAGGCTCCACTTCGTGTAGGGGCCCTCGGTGATCGCCGGTCGCTTGTCGAAGTAACCGAACACGGTGGAGTAGTACAGGAACCCGTCGGTCTGGTAGTCGAAAGCCATGAAACCCATCAGCAGTCGAGCGTCCATTGCCGGGAAAGTCATCATCAGGTTGGCAAAGGGTTTCTCCGGTGAGTTGCAGGTATACCACCACACCTGCCGGCCCTCGCGACGGGCTTCCTGTGCTGCCTCATGGCTATAGTGGGTGGTCAGCGGGCACCAGCCGTTGAGGTCCTGGATGTTGCCCGGGCCGCACCAGGGTCGATGTGCGGTGGTGAGCAGCAGCAGATCGGGGAACTCCTTGCGCAGCCGCGCTGATATCATCCGCATCGCCGGGTCCCACTCGGCGGCAGCCTCGTCGAACATGTACACATAGCACGCGTCCCGCAACCCCGCCTCCGTGGCCGCCTCGTAGCGAGCGCCAATCTGCGCAACCCATTCGTCAAGCTGCTGCTCGGTGGGCAGCTTCGTCTCCTGATCGAGTTGCTTCCCCCAGATGTAACCCAGGTTGATGGCCGTGGCGCCGGCCGCCGCCCATTCCGGGAGTTCCTGGATCCACTCGTCCTTGAACCCGTAGATCGTGCCGGGGTTCAGCCCGTAGCTCATCTCGAACTCGCCGGGACGGTTGATACCCACCACCACGCGCAGCCGCGGCCACTTCGGCCGCTCGAAGTCCCAGACGCGCAGATCCACCGGCAGCGTACAGGGCGGCGCATCCTTCGGCCCGACCGTGAGGGTGCCATGGTAAAGGCCGGCCTGTGCGTCACGGGGCACGTGCACTCGATACCACAGGCTCTGCACGTCGCCGTGCTTCACGTTGAACTGCTTCAGGAAGGTCAGGATTGGCTCTGGCCAGTAGCCGTGGATGGACAGATCGGAGGGCACCGAGTACGGGCAGTAGCCGACGGGCGCCAAGAGCAACTCGGCCTCCGGGATGGTATGCCCGTCCTCCGTCGTCAGGGCAGAGCACTCGAGCGTCACGTCGGTCAGATCACGCTCCGGGTTGTAGACCACGACCTGCCTGCTCTCGTACTCACCCTTCGCGGCGCGGAGGCTGACATGGGCGGGCAGTTGCCGGTCCACCAGAGCCTCGAAGCTCTTGGGGCGCACCTTCAGCGTGCCGCTGACCACCGCGACACCGTAGGCGGGCTTGCCCTCCGCCTGCGGGCCATTGGCCAGAAGGGCCGCGCGAATGCGTTCGTTGATCGGTGTGGCTTCGCCTGTGGTGGACGCGTGCATGGAGGGGGCTGTCTCGATGCGGATGGAGCCGATGCGGGCCAGTTCGCTCCATTCATAGCGCTGCACCCACAGCGTGACCTGCGTCGTCGGCTCCTCCTCTTTGCCCATGACGCCGATACGTGTCTCGTACACAGTGGAGGGATCGTGCCCCCCGGTGCCGGCGATGATGCGGTCGGCGCTCTGGTCCAGCCAACCCTTCACCGCGCTCGCGTTCTCAAGGCCCGTTTGCAGAGCGAACCACCACGGGTTCCCCGGCACGCGAGGTTGAGAGAAGTAGCGCAGGAAGACCTGGTGCGCGCCTGCAGGCAGCCCGGTAACCGTAACCAGCAGCTTGTCGCCGCCGGCGCGCTTCGGTGTCCGCCAGAACCCACCCTCGGCCCACTCCCAGCCAGCGGCCCTCAGAGCGGCGGCATCTGTGATCTCAGTTCCGTCCTCCGTCCGCACTCGAACCTGTACGCCGTCGTAGGCGCTCTCCACGGCCAGACGCCCCTCCTGCTGCGGGTGGAGCCAGGTGACCAGCCCGATCTCGCCCCAGGCAGGCAGTATGAGAGCGTACACCAGCAAGACCACGATGATCCCGCGCATCGACGCCACCTCCTGTATTACCCACAAGCCCTAGTCACAACGCCACGGGTCTGTACCCCTCCGGCGGGTGAACGGGTGGGCACTATTGCAGCCATTCCCTTCGCGCTCACATGCGCGAAGTTGGCGACAACATCGCCGGCCCAGAACCGTCGCCAGTTTCCCTGCACGTAGCGAAGGTCGCTGCGGCACTCCTACTCGCCCATGGCTCTCTCGTGTCGTGATAGGAGGCGCAGCCCTAAGGCTCCTTCTTGCCGCTGATCCGGGCGGTGAGGTCCAGGAACTCCGCCGAAGCACACGGTGGTATGCCTATGACCACGCTGATTTCCCGCGTGCCCGCTCCCAGGGCCAACTCGACCGAGTACTCGCCCCAGTCCCCGGATACCGAGAACTCCCGCTTCATCCACCCTCCGGCGGGGTAGAAGTAAACGCCCAGGGACCCGGCGCCCTCACCGCGCATGATGCAACTGACCAAGATCCTGTCCCCCTCTTCCGCGGCGAACCGTCTGGTGTAGTACAGGTGCATGGCCCTGGTCGCGGAGCTAAGACGGACGGAGTTCATCTCGAGATCGGCAATCGGCGTCAGCGCCACGGTGCCGTCTTCATCCCAGTAGCCGGGCTTGTTCGGGGCCCAGCCCGTGGGGCGCCCCTCGCCGACCAAGGTGCCATTGACGTCCAGGCGCTCCGCCGCTTGCGCGGCACTCAGGGCCGCCACGTACGCAGCTACAGCGAGCGAGTAGGTCACTTTCACTGTCCAGCTCATCCGAGGGTTCTTGCTCCTCATCTGGGGATCCGTCGCTGTAACGCACCACGCCGGGCACCCTTCCACGGCGCGACGCCGATGACCTTTCCTGATGCACCGCGTTTGGGGCACTGTTCGCGGAAGTGAGCTTGGTCGACTCGTCGGAATGGAGCGGCGGACACCGTGCCTCGTACCTCGCTACCCGAGCAAGTCCCGTGGCGGTCTCAGGGCTGGTCTGGGTCCCCGACACGTGCCCTTGTCCGACCCAGTAGATGCCACCAAGAGGGCAGGGCAGGTACAGCGCCGAAAGCTTGGGGTTGTCCGGCCTTGGGGGCGCCGACGGTCACGGGAACCGGACTTCGCACCGGCCGGCGGCGGTCACAACCCGTTGACCGGCGCGTCCGTATGGCATACGCTGCCGGCGCATGGTCCGGCCCTTGTGGGGCCTCTGGGCTCCGCTTCGAATTCCCGAACCCGTGACCTTGGCGCGTCCGCCGCAAGTTCCTGCGAGAGTGCAATATGCGGAAAAGCCCTGTGTCCCCCTCCACTCGATCCCTGGATGAACTCATCGCCACGCGCCTGCTGGAGGGCATCGCGCGGATTGAAGCCTCAGCGGTTCTGTGGGGTCAGCGCGTCCCGGGACGCAAGTCCCGGCGGAGGCAGTTCCCGAGGGTGGACTTCTACGGCGAGGAGACCATGCCCTCGGGGCTCCTCGGGCACAAGCACGCCGGGTGCGAAGTGGCCTTCGTCGTCACCGGGCGCTTGAATGTCTGCATCGAGGCCCAGACGTACGAGGCTTTGGAAGACGACTGGATGCTGTTCCTGCCCGGCGTCATCCACGGTGAGTGTTGCCTGACGACGAAGCGCCCATACGAGCTGCTCTGGCTCCATGGCAGCGCCCAGTCGCGTCTCATCTGCCAACTCACCGGGTATACTGGGTCAGACGGTTACCAGATCCGCTCCAGGCGGGATTTCGGGCGTCTGCCTACTGAGTTGCTGGCCGGCTGGAGCCGGCTGACCTCGAGGCCCTGGCGTGACCTGGACCTCACGCGCTGCAATCTGCTCCACCTCGCAGCATTCTGCCTGGACCGCCTGCGTGATGAGGCGAACCCGCCGACGGAGGCCCTCCATCCGCTCGTCAATGAGGTAAAGGCGCTGCTGCAGCAAGACCTCAGCCGTCCCCTCTCAGTGCCGCAACTGGCAAATGAGGTCGCGCTGTCGCCGAACTACCTCTCCAGCCTGTTCCACCGCAATGCGGGAATGACGCTCCGCCAGTTCCTGGATCTCAAGCGCGTGGAGCGGGCGAAGGCACTGCTCCTCGAGCCGCATTCGAGCATCAAGCAGGTAGCCTTCGCCCTCGGGTACGCGGACCAGCACCAGTTCAGCCGGGTCTTTCGCCGTGTCACCGGCACCTCTCCCACCGGGTTCCGCGAGAGAACGCTCGAGATCGAAGAAACAGACACATCTTCGTAGTTCGCGCCATGGACTCTCTCGGTCGAATTGGGGACCATGCCGGGAAGCACGCGGCTGGAGCAACCCATTTGCCCGGGAGGCATGGACATGACATCAATCAGCGCAGACCCGAAGGACCTTGCGATCCACGGCGGCCCACAGGCCGTACCTTATTTCGAAGGCACAGGCGAACCGAAGATTGGCGTCGAGGAGTTCATGGAGCTGGCCGACGCATGGGGCTTCGGCGACGCAACGAAGGCGACCATCCGGGCGGCCATTGAGGCCGCGCCGATCGCTTCGCCACACTTGAACCGTTACTACAACCCGCGGCCCTCGAAGGTCGATCAACTGGAGGCCTTCGCCCGTGAGTTGTTCGGAGTCTCCCACGCGCTCGCGGTGAACTCAGGCACTTCGGCGCTCAACGCGGCCTACGTGGGCTGCGGCATCGGCCCGGGTGATGAGGTGATCGTGCCGGGGTATACGTTCTTCGCCACGGCGGCGGCTGTCGTGGCGTGTCGGGCGATCCCCGTCATCGCGGACATTGACGAATCTCTCGCCATCGATCCAAGGGACGTCGAGGCGAAGATCACCCCCCGGACGAAGGCGATTGTGCCTGTGCATATGGGCGGCAACTGCTGCGACATGAACGCCATCCGCGAGATTGCGGACAGGCACGGACTCATCGTCATCGAAGATAGCGCCCAGGCTTGCGGCGGTAAGTACGAGGGTAAGTTCCTTGGCACCATAGGCGACGCAGGATGCTTCAGCATCAGCGGGTACAAGATCACCGGCTGCGGCGAGGCGGGGCTGGTGTTGACCAACGACGAGTGGATCCACACCCGGGCGCAGAGCCAACACGACACAGCAGCCTGCTGGCGGCCGGATCGCTATGCCAGAGAGCGACGCCCGGGAGAGCTCTTCTGCGGCCAGAACTACCGGCAGTCCGAACTCGAGGGGGCAGTGAACCTGGTCCAGTTGCGCAAGACCGATGCCCAGGCCCGGCGCTACAATGCGGCGATGCAGCGCATTGCCTCGGCGGTGGACCCAACTGGGTATGTGAAGCTGCGGCCGAGCAATGACATCAACGGTGACGTGGGATACCGGCTGGCCTTGCTGGCGAGCGCGCCGGACCATGCAGTGAAGCTCGTCGAGGCCCTGCGCGCCGAGGGTGTTCCAGCCGGCGGCCGCGGCACGAACGTCTCACGCGACTGGCACCTTTATGCCTACTGGGAGCAGATCCTCGAACAGAAGACGGTCACACCGGAATGCTGCCCATTCACATGCCCCTACTATGAAGGGGAGCTGCCACCCTACTCGGAAGACATGTGCCCCAGGACCCTCGATCTGATAGGTCGCGCTGTGTTCGTCAGCGTGGATCAATGGTGGACACCGGGAGACTGCGACAACATCGCGCGGGCAATCAACAAGGTGCTTCGCGTCCTCGGCTGATGGCTGTCCGAGCTCGGGCGCGGCAACGAAAGACACGGAGCGACAGGCAACATGCCCAGGAACGAACGCAAGCGACCGAACCTTCTCTTTGTTCTCGTCGATCAGATGCGCTATGCGGCGATGGGCTGCGCTGGGAACGGGCAGGTGAGTACGCCGAACCTCGACCGCCTTGCTGCCGAGGGCGTCATCTTCGATAACGCCACCTCGACCGTCGGCGTATGCACCCCGGCACGGGCGTGCCTGTTGACCGGACGCTACCCGTTGTCCAGCACCGTCCTGACGAACAACTCGATGCTGCCCAATGACATGCCCTCGATGGGGAAGATGCTCCGGGACGAGGGCTATGCCACAGGGCACATCGGCAAGTGGCACCTGTCGGGCGAGGCCTACATCGGGCAGACCCAGTACAACGAGTTCCAGAACGGCTACATTCCTCCGGGCGAATTGCGTCACGGGTTCGACTACTGGGCCACGCACCACTGCTCCCACGCCTACTGGGATGCGACCTATTACCGGGATACGCCGGAGCCGATCCACATCGAGGGTTGGGAGCCGGACACTCAGACCGACCTTGCCATTGAGTTCATCCGCGAGCGCACTGGCGGCGAGCAGGCCGAACGGGATCCCTTCGCGCTGGTGGTCTCGTGGGGGCCGCCCCATACGCCCTTCACCTGCCCGCCGGAGTTCCGCGAGCTGTATGATACGGAGCTCCTGGATCTGCGCGAGAACGTGCTTTCACCGCCGTCGGGGTTCCCATGCACCGTCGAACTGCAGGAGGTCGATGATCCCGAAGCGGTTCTGCGTGATTGGACGGCCAGCTACTACGGGGCGATCTCCAGCCTGGACCACAACCTGGGTCGGCTGCTGGCGACCCTCGAACACCAGGGCATTGCGGACGACACAATCGTCGTCTTCACTTCGGACCACGGCGAGATGCTGGGTTCCCACGGGCAGATGTACAAGGTGCAGCCGTGGGACGAGTCGATGCGCATCCCCCTTCTCGTGCGCTACCCTGGTGCAGTTCGCGGCGGCACGCGCCTCCAGGCGCCCATCGGTCAGCCGGACGTTCTGCCGACCCTCCTGGGGCTGATGGGATTGGACATTCCAGGGGGCGTCGAGGGCGACGACTTGTCGCCGGTCCTGCGAGGTGAGAAAGCCGACCCGGTGGACAGGGTGGCGTATGTGCTATGGGTGTGCTCCGCGATCACGTGGGGGAAGAAGTGGCAGTACGTCGATGAATACCGGGGGCTGGGAGCGCCGCGCGGCTTCGTCCGGCCGTATCGCGGCATCCGCACTCGGAATCACACTTACGTTCGCGGCCGCTCGGGCCCGTGGGTGCTGTGCGACAACGACCGCGACCCGTACCAGATGCAGAACCTGGTGCAATCAGGCGACCCGGGGGCCGTGCCGCCGGAGCTTGAGCGCGAACTGCAAGGGTGGATCGAGAGGACCGGAGACCTGCTAGAGGACACCGACTACTACCGGGACCTCATCAGCCTGGAAACGGGGCTCTGCATGGAACCGGAACGGCTGAGGCGGGAGCTGCAGGTGCGCGGCGGAGCTGTCGCCTCGTTCCCGGCCCGTCCATCTATGGAGGAGAGAAAAAGCACATGATCCGGCGGTTCCTCGTCGTCACATGCCTGCTCCTGGCCTGCTCGGCCGGCGCACAGTCCAGGCGCAACAGCTTCGTCACGGAGCTTCTGGATGTGCAGGGCCCGCGCCCGGGCGCGTACACCGTGCTTCGTCCGGAACAGGGCTGGCTGTACCTGCGGCTGGACGGTACGGGTGGTCCGGGCGCGATCAGCCTCGAGTTGGACGGGGAACGTGTCCTGGCCGGTTCGGGGGAAACCATGCGTCGGGTGTCGGCGGGTGAACACGCCCTGCATCTGGAGGCAGAAGACGGTGCCCGGCCTCTGCGTCTGACCGTTCGCGCGGTGCCGGAGATCGTAGTGTATATGCTGGAGTACCACGATATGCACAGGCCGTCATACTGGTACACCCATTCGCATGAGTTCCTCGAGCGTTCCATCCTGCCGCACTGTAACACGGTGGTCAGTCAAGACAATGCTTCCTATGCCACAGATGCACAGGCCTGGCAAAAGCGGGGCGGCGCCTGGCTCTGCAATCAGGGCATGACTCAGCTTCGAGATCCCGAAGCGGACCTTGTCGCCTACTGGCGCAGTATTCTGACCAGGCCCATGTTCGACGGGGTGACGCACGACGAGGTGCTCGCCTTCGACATGGTATGGGCGCACAAGTACTACGACCCCTTCAACTACCCGCGCTGGGCGCAAGCCCTGCCGCAAGCGCTGGCGGGCCTGCCCGGGAAACGCGTCTACTTCTTCGCGCCCCCCGGGGTGGCCCTCGGCGATCCTGACTGGGCCGCGCACTTCGCGCTGGATTCGGCACATCCGGGCGAAGGCAATACATCTCTTCGTTGCGCGCCAAGTCCGGATCGACTGCGCACATTCCGACAGATCAATGTCGAACTCGCTGCAGGCGGAACCTACACCCTGTCGTGCCTCATGCGCGTAGCGAACGCCAGCACGGGGCAGGTCGCGGGGGCCGATGCACAAGACGGCGCGCTCAGCGGAGTGCTCGTGATCAACAAGGACTGGCTATCGGACTGCGGATCGAGAATTGAAGCAGCTGATGCCGGGGATCAGTGGAAGACCTACGCGCGGACCTTCCGTCCCCCTGCGTCGAGAGACGGCAAGTACCAGTTGATCATCTGCCCTCCCGCGCACGAGACCATGTGGTTGGATGCATTCCGCCTGGAAGCCGGCGCAACAGTGGGGGGCGGCGAAAACCTGCTGACCAATAGCGGACTTGAGGACGGCTGGAGAGGCTGGATCGTGCCTGGAGCCGGGTTCGAAGTACTCGCGAAGCTGGTCCGGGACAACGACTGCCGTCTCGCCATCGAGGCGTATATCCATGAAGCCGAGGACGAAGTGACAGCACGCAGCGAGATAGCTGATGGGCTTATCGGCTGCATAGCGAAAGTCCGACAGAGTAACCCCGGCCTCGAGAGCTGCTTGACGGTGTTCCTGGGGGCGGGGAACGCCCCTTTGCGGTACTCCGATGACCTGCATCCGGAAGTCTGCTATAAGGCGCATCTGGACCTGCAGTTCCACGCCGCGGCAAACAGCCCCGAATTCGAGGACGTCGCGGGCATCGGGCTCTGGACACTGCATTACATCGATGAGGAGACCGTCCGGTGGTACGGCGCCCTGTTCCGGCACTATCTCATCGAGGGCAGTCGTGAACGGTTGGCGCCCTGGCCCTACCGGCTGGATCACCTGACCAACTCCGGGTTCGAGACGGGGACACAGGGCTGGGTTATCCGAGGGGAGGCGGAGGTGGTGCAATGGGCCAACGCCTTCCCGGGCGTGCAGCGGGGCCGGGATGCGCACGTTCCGGAAGGCAACTGCGTGCTCGTCACCCGCAAGACTGCGGGCGAAAACGGGAGCTTCGGGCAAACCATCCGCAGCCTCCTACCGGGGCGCCTCTACACGCTCAAACTCTACGTCACCGACCGGGAATGGAGTGAGCGGGACATACCTTTGGGCATCCTCATCGAGAACGTCGAGATGCAGGCCGAACTCGATGAGCACCGCGTGTGGATGGACCATGGAAAGCGGTTCTGGAATATGCACCGACACGTCTTCCGTGCGCAGAGCAACAGTGCCCAACTGACTGTCCGGGCTGCGGCGTCAGCGTATCCGTCGAGCAGCAAGGAGCCGCAGGCGCTCATCTGGGACTTCGTGCAGGTCGAGCCTTATTTCGAGGCCGAGTGACTGCTCGGAAGGGGGTACACGCAGAGCGCGGGGAGAAGCCTGAGGAGCCTGTCAGTGCGCATTGAGGACCCGGCCCCGAGTGGAGCAGGAAAGGCAGCCACGAGTGCGCGTCCCACTATCCCTGCGGGTGGGGGGAAGCGCGGGCGATGGCCAGTACCACCACCTGTATGATCTCGGCATGCACGAGTTCCACGATGGCGTGTACATCTGGTTCGGCACCACGGGCGGCGTGAACGCCGAGAGTGTAAGGGCTGTGTACGTCGACCGCGTGCTGTTCGTCAAGGAGTGAGAGACAAGTCTGCGTCTGTGGGGAGCAAGCATGGTGCCTCAGGCATCATGATCAGCAGTTGACTAGCAACGGTCCGGCATCGACTGAACGCAAGCCCAGGCGCCGCGCCTATGGGTTCTTCCCGGCCAGTAGTTCCTGCGCGGAAAACGCCTTGCCTGGCAGGTCGGCGTGGTGCAGCAGTTGCCGCTGGGCAGTTGTGGAGCAGTCGTCATAGCGGGAGACGATGTTCTGATTGCCGATGACGCCGACATACGGATAGACCTCGTCAAGGGCGGCGAACAACTCGTTCAGCAGGTCTCTCAGGCGCGCCGCATCGGGAGCCCAGACGTGCAGGCGTTCCCCGTCGCGCAGCATGCCCTCTTTCTCGTCTCGACCGTCGGGCGGCTGGAGACTGAGCAGCACGACCGGGCCGTCGGGCAGGTCACCCTCGGCCGGGAGGAGCGCACGCTCGAGGCTCGCCGGCTCGTACCCGTCCGTGTTGAGCGTCCAGAAGCGGAAATACTCCGCCAGACGTTTGGCTTCGAAAGTGAGAGCTTCGTCGCTGAACACGATCTCCGCCGCGGCGCCGGACTTCTCGATGAATGGGAAAGCCGTCACGTCCTCCGCGGGGCTGAGCCAGCGCCTGTCACGAGTGACACACTCAACCGTCAGGGTCCCCGCAATCCTCAAGTCGGGCAGAAGCACACATCCAGTCGCCGCGTCCAGCGTCGGGGACACGGCGCCGTCGTTCACTCGCACGGAGGCCACGGTCTCGTGCGGCCGCAGGCCGATCTTGAGTGTGACCCCGTCGTTGACGTCGCCCCTCAGCGTAATCTGCAGCGTCCGCGAGTCCCGATTCCTCTCCAGCGTGGTCTCGACGGCGACACGTGAGTCCCCCTGCAGTCCTTCCAGGCCTGCGATGCTGTCCAGCAGCAGGTAGTCCAGGCCGCGCAGCTTCACGGGATCAACGGTCAGTTCCCGCGCGTTAGCCTCGGAAGCGAGGGTACCGCCCGCCGGAGCCAGTAGCGGCACCGCCTTCAGGTAGTCACAGTCCACGCGTAGGGGGCTCTCACAGGGCGACGTCGTCGGGTTCACGATGGCGAATACTCCGCGGGATGGCTCGCCATACCGCGCCACTCGCAGCGGGGCCTGGGCTGAAGCCGCCGGAACGAACCTGTAGCCACACTCGAGCGTGCGCGCAAGATCGTGCTGTCCCAGGGCGATCTCCCTCACCCCGTAGACCATACCCGGGCAGGACCACATGTTGTTCAGGAAGCAGCGCAGAAAGCACTGCATGCGCAGGGCGACGAAGTCGAAGCGGACATCCGCGGCGTCCATAGCCTCGACATTCGGGTAGTAGTTTCCCATCAGGTCCGAGCTGCCAGACTGGTACGTGCAGCGGGGCTTTGCGCCGAAGAAGCGGTTGTCGTGGCGCAGTATGTACTCATTCGACACCAGCTCGAAGGGGCGGCCTTCGAAGATGGCCGAGTCCATCCGGAAGAGCACTGGGAACCCGGTCAGCCACGCGTGGGGATTGCCGATGATGCCCGGGGTCCTGCCGGTTCCCGTCTTCTGGTGCTTGATGTAGTCGCACAGTTCGCCCATCGCCGCCAGATGCGCTGTGAAGACGCCCTTCTCGTCGAAGCCGCGAGCCCCCGCCGCCTCGGACCGGTCCGCGCGGTCCCGGTGGTCGCGCTCCGCCACGTCGTAGCAGAAGGTGGCCAGCGGCGGGTTCTCGCGCAGGATGTCATCCACCTGCTTGCGCATGAACTCACCCGCGCTTGACCACGAGGGCATGAAGATGTAATCGCGCATGCCGGAAGTCCACCAGTTGTCGAGATAGGCGGTGGCGTCGCAGGTATCCAGCGGGGCGATCAGCGAGTCGCGGAAGTACCTGGCGTACCGGCGCTCCATCCATGTCAGGATGTAGAAGCCCGTGCCAATTCCCATGTTCTCCATGGCCTCAAACTTGTTCAGGCGCCACTGCTTCTGTTGGGCGGGATCCGCCCCCGCGCCAAACTTACCCCGGTAGTCGGGCAGCGCTTCCAGCAAGAAAGGTTCGATGCTCCAGTTGCCTGCGCTGGTCCCGGTGCCGTAGAACCACTCCCACTCGGCGTTGGCCCGGCGGCACAGTTCCTGAGCGGAGAAGATCGGCTTCTTCTCTGGCTTGTGCGTGTAGGGCATCCAGAAGGTAGTCGAAACGAGCCCGACCGCGGAAGCCCTGTAGTCCCGCGGATCAACCTGCGGATCCGGCGAGAAGACTTCCGGATAACGCTCATGGTACCGCGCCACCGCGTCGTCGCCACCGTAGCGCGGATCGAAAGTGTACAGGTCCAGGCAGACCTCTGCCTGTTGCCCGGGGTCGAGGACCGTGCGCCATGCCGTCTCCATTTCGTCCGCCGACACCATTCCCTGCCGCAAGTAAGATAGGATGGTGTGCGGCGCAAAGGCCATCGCAAGCCCCGGGCCGTTGCCCCACGCAGCATTCACCGGGAAGATGTTCGCGAGGCCCTCGGCGCGGAACGGCCGGAAAGTCTCGACGAACTCCCGCGAGCAAGTGCCGTCGAAGGCTGCACTCCAGGGGGGTTCGCCCTTGTGGCGGACCTTCACGCGCACTTCAAGCGGGGCACACCAGGACCCGCCGCCGTGCTCGAGGTGCAGAGCCATTCGCACCCGGTCGTCCTGCAGTGTGAAGCCACAGCTTACCGAGGCCCCATAGCGCTCCAGCCGGGCTCTCACCTGGTCCGACCCGAGCAGCTCCGCGTCAGCCCATGGCAGGGCGACGATGGGCGGATCTTCCTCGACCAGATCCTTCAGGCCCAGCTTGATGCCCTTGCTGGATATGATGTAGGGCAGGCCATCGGCGATCTCGACCGTGGCCTCGAACCTGTCCTCACCTGCGGCGAGGGGTATGAGAAGACGGTCGCCCTCAACCCGCGGCGGGCCATCCAGGGCCAGCGCCGGGAGGGCCGCCGGCACAGCCACGTCCGCCAAAGCCGGCGGCGCGACCGGCGCAGCGGGCTCCTCCGGGGTGAAATCGTCCAGATACCGGACGCGGTCATAGACCTTGAACTCGTCGAGGTCCGAGCATGGCGTCCACGGGCCCCAGCGACCTCCCCAGCCGACGCTGAGGTCCTCCGCGGTCATGCAGGGCGACTTCGGGGCGTCCATGCTGATGATGCGGTTGCCGTCAAGGTACACGCCACGCGTCTTCGTGTCGTACGTGAACGCGACGTGATGCCAGGCTTCGAAGAAAGTGTCATCCGCGGGCAGGTCGCAGGAGGTGGTCTTTGTGTCCGTGATCCTCTCGCCCGAGGGATAGGCGAAGGAGATGACGCTCTCATTGAGATTGAGGGTGAGGGCGCCTTCGTCGTCCACCCTCATATAGAGGGCAGGACCACGAGCGCGATCGACCGCCCACAGGTAGTAGTCGCGCCACGCGGGGTAAGTGAGAATTTCACGGTGGGGGCGGAACCACAGTTCAACGGTTCCGCGATCCCGGGGAATGTTGCTCTCGTCGAAGTACGTTCCGCCGATGGAGAACTGGTACCAGCCCTCGGTCGGGTGCGGCCCGGGCTTGCGCTCGAATCTCCCCGCGAGCCCGGCAACTCCGTCCACGTAGGCGTTGGCATATGCGTTCTCATATGGGAGCGTCGTGCCGCGGGCATACCCCGCCTCCATGGAACGCTCGAAGGGCAGCCAGAAGGCAAGTTGAGCGTTGCGGTCGATGGGAGGTACATGGCCGAAGAACACCTGCGCAATCTCGACTTCCCCATGGATGTCCATGCGGAAGCAGACTGCGCCGACCTTGTCCTCCGGCTCGTACCGGAAAGGCACGGTCCGCAACGTCTGCCATGAATCAGTCAGCGACACAGTCTGCCACAAGGCACTGCCGCAGTACGCGCCCGTGCCCTTGGTCTTGTAGTCTCTGCTGTACTCGAACGCGCCCAGAGCGATTGTCCCGCTCCCGCGAGCACGCACTCGGGCCTCGCAGTACCCCCCATCCCGCACGACCGCGACCGGGATCATGGCGGGGGAGTAAAGGGCTATGGGTTGCTCCGGATCGCGGTTCTCGATGCGCACACGACTGCGCGCCCAGTCCGGTCCCTCCTTCGACGTGCGGTACTCCACCCTCGCCCCCGCAAGCTCCTTGCCGTGGCTGGTGATGCTCCAGGAGGCCGGAAATCGCTCGGAGAGGACTTCCGTGCCGTGGTCTACCAGAGCCTGCCTCTGCGGCGCGCCCCAGGGGGCCGCCTGGTCGAAGTCGGCATTGCGGATCAGGTTCTGCTCCTCAGGGTCTGATTCTTGAGCGTCGGCAGATGTAATCTTTATGCAGCCTTGATGGGTCTCCAGTACTCCTCCCAACGGTCGTTCAGGAGCAGGCAACGATTTGTCAGAACTGCATCCAGCCCGTCTCGCGT
>JAGPGE010000477.1 GCA_018056145.1 Armatimonadota bacterium | reverse complement strand
GTGGGTTGACAGGTCCGGCTGAGTGCCTTACGATTCGGCTAATCCCATGCCGGGCCCCTATCCCGCGCATGGAAGCACAGCAGGCCAGGCCTATCCCCCCGGGCCCTGGCCTGCTTGTTATACCCGACCGCATTACCACCCCCCGAAGCCGCCCCCAGGAGTCCCGGCTATGCCAGCCCGAGAAGCTCTGCGGCGTTCTCTCCGCAGATGGCGCGCGTTTCGCTTCTGGAAGCCCCGAGCTTGTCCATTTTCAGCAGGACGGGGTCCGGGTACTTGAAGGGCATGCCCGTTCCGAAAAGCAGCCTGCTCGCCCCGAGTACCTCCAGCAGCACGGCCAGTTCGCGGGAGATGAACAGCGGGAGCCGCGAGATCTCGATCCAGCAATTGCTCGGGCGTTCGCCTTCGGGTGCCGCGAGAGGGGACCCAGTGAACCCCAGGCCATTGAGCACCACGAACCGCGCATCAGGATGTCTGCCTGCGAGCGCCGCGATATCGGCCAGCGGGACGTCGGGCACGTCGAAGAGCCATCCCAACTGGCGACGATCCACGGCCCGGACGGGAATGAGCACAGGCAGACCAAGATCTGTTGCGGCGCGAACGACCTCATCCGCACAGCCGTCGCCGAGCGAGTAACCATGCCAGTGAGGGTAGAGCTTGACGGCCCGCATGCCCATCCCGCACGACGCTTCCTCCAGGTCGCGACGCCAGCCCGCGTACCCGGGATTGATCACCGCGCAGGGCACGATGTTGCCGTCCGTCCCCGCCAGACGTTCAGACAGCAGGCGGTTCGCGGAATGGCAGTCCTTCCAGGTGATCGCTTCGGCGGCACTTACCAGCGCCCTGCGAATCCCCTTGCGTTCCATGAAAGCAGACAGCCCGGCGACGTCGTTATGCCGCAGTTCGCGGAGCGCGAAGGCGCCCAGATAGGCGTTGATGTCAAAGAGCATCTCAGATCCTCCCACCCAGCAGGCGGCGGATGTTTCCGCTGAAGATGGCGTCCCGTTGCTCCTCGGTGATGTCCGCGCCAAGGATCTTCCCCACGCCGGCCGTCATGCTCATGTCGCACGCGAACAGCAGCCTGTCCGCGCCCATGAGTGCCACTGCCTTCTCGATCATGCCCTCATCAACCACGCTGCCACTGGTGTCCGCGAACAGCCGAGGCTCTTCGCGCAGCGCCTTGATCGTCCACTCCCAGTCTCCGCCGCCCGCGATGTGGCCGCAGATCAGCTTGAGTTCCGGGTACTCAGCCACCACCTGGGCGAAATCCCCTGCGTCCGAGATGTTGGGTTGACCGGGCAGGGGCCACCAGGTATGTCCGGCATGGTGCAGGATCAAGACATCCAGCTCGATGCATTTCTCGATAACCGGCCTGACCGCCGGGTCAGTGAACTTGTACTCGTTGTAGAGCTTCGCGCCGATGAACCCGAACTCCCGGACGCAACGTTCGATCTCCGCCACCGCCTCGCGCTGGTAACCGGGGTTGACGTAGGCGTAGCCGAGAATGCGCCCGGGGAAGGCTTCGATCGCGTGCTGCAGATGGCTGTTGCAGGCGACGAAATCCTCGGGCAACGATGGCCGCCGCGGGGCAAGGCATGAGCAACAGAGCCAGTCGATCTCCAGGGCATCCGCGGCGTCGATGAGGAGCCTGTCGCGACCCCAGGGATCACCGTTCAGCTCGCTCCTGCCGGGCGGTTCGATGTGTGCATGGGCATCGATACGCATTGGGTCACCTGCCGCTAAGGGTTGCCTGCATGGCGTACTGCGGCGTTGAAGTTTCGCCACCACGCCGAGGTTTCCTGCATGCGGCAGGTGTGCGGGGCCGCGATGTGGAAGAGTGCCACGCCGGACATGGAGGGAGGCCGCAGATGGGACGGATCAACTGCATCATTCTCGGCGGCGGGCGCGGAACCCGGCTGCACCCGCTGACCCGCGACCGCGCCAAACCCGCAGTCCCCCTGGCGGGCAAGTACCGCCTGATTGACATCCCGGTCAGCAACTGCCTCAACTCCGGTCTGAACCGCGTGTACGTTCTGACCCAGTTCAACACTGCGTCCCTGCACCGGCATATCATGCACACCTACAAGTTCGACGATTTCGGCGGCGGGTTCGTGGAAATCCTCGCGGCCGAGCAGACGGTCGAGAACCCGGACTGGTACCAGGGCACCGCGGATGCCGTGAGGCAGAACCTGCGCCATCTGAACCTCGAAGGCGCAGACCTTTGCGTGATCCTGTCAGGCGACCAGCTGTACCGCATGGACCTGATGCGCATGATCGCGCACCACCGCGACTGCTGCGCGGAGATCACCATCGCCACTATCCCCGTCGCCCGCGAGGAAGCCGGGGCGCTAGGTGTCCTGAAGGTCGGCGCCGATTACCGCATCGGGAGCTTCTTCGAGAAACCGGATACGGAGGAAGCCCTGGATGCCATGACCATCGCGCCTCAGGACTTCCACGCAGTGGGCCTGGATCCCGGCAGACGGACCCACCTGGCCTCCATGGGCATCTACGTGTTCAACGCCGAGGTCCTCCTGCGGGCGCTCGAAGAGAGCGATGCGGATGACTTCGGTAAGCAGATAATTCCCGACGCGATCCAGCGCGAGGGCTCCCGCGTGTTCGCGTTCCCCTTCGACGGGTACTGGGAGGACATCGGGACGATTCCCGCATTCTTCAAGGCGAACCTGGCGCTGACCGATCCGGTCCCTCCCTTCGACATGTTCGACGAAGACCGGCCCATCTGGACGCACCCGCGGTACCTGCCACCCTGCAAGCTGAACAGGTGCGACGCGACGGGGGTCATCATCGGCGATGGAACGGTCATCGAGCAATCGCGACTGAAGCGCTGCGTTATTGGCCTACGCAGCATCGTCCGGGAAGGCTGCGACCTGGATAACGTCGTGATGATGGGTGCGGACTTCTATGAGACCCCGGAGCACTACGGTCGCCACAGGGCACAGGGACTGCCACCCATCGGGCTCGGCAAGAACGTCAAGGTGCGCAATGCGATCATCGACAAGAACGCGCGTATCGGCGATGGGTGCGAGATCCTGAACCGTGATGGCATCCTGGAGCGTGACGGGGATGACTACTGCGTGCGCGAGGGCATCGTCATCATCCCGCGTTCCGGGGTGATGCAACCCGGGACCGTGATCTGATGCGAATGGCAGCAGAAGGGACTGCGCCGTACCGCGTCGAAATGCACGCGGCACTCTGAACACTGGGAAGGGACGTGAGACTGATGATCAGGCCGCTTGAGATCGGTGTGTTCATCCACTCGACGGGCATCGAGGACCCGTTCGAGTCGCTCAACAAGATTGGCGAGTGGGGGTTCCGCTGCACGCAGATGGGCGTCGTGCCGCCGGACTTCTACACCGACGAGAACGCCGAGAAGATCCTGGCCGGAATGTGCGAGACCGGGGTGGAATCGGTCGGGTTCTTCGTGGGCTTCCCGGGCGAGAGCTACGCGAGCATGGACGACGTCGCCGCGACGGTCGGCTTTGTCTTCCCCGAGAAGCTGGCCGAACGCATGGAGATCATGCGCGCGTCCATCGAGTTCGCGTCCAAGTGTAGGCAGCCGGGTGTCCTGGTGCACATGGGATTCCTGCCCCACGACACCGCGGACCCCATTTACAAGCAGATGTACGATGCACTGGCGCAGTGCGCCGACTGGTGCGCCGAAAAGCGCATGTTCATCGGCCTCGAGACGGGGCAGGAGCAGGCTGACCTGCTGGCGGCGTTCCTGGAATCCCTGGGGCGCAACAATGTCTACATCAACTTCGACCCCGCCAACCTGATCCTCTACGGCAAGGACAAGCCCGTGGATGCGTTCCGGCGCATCGGCAACCACGTGATCTCCTGCCATGCCAAGGATGGCGTCTGGCCTACGCAGGAGGGTCAACTGGGCAGCGAGGTCCCCCTGGGACAGGGGCAGGTGAACATCCCCGAGTTCGTTCAAGCGCTCAAGGACATGCGCTTCAAGGGCCCGATCGTCATCGAGCGCGAGGCCGGCGACGAACGCGAGAAGGACATTCTGGCTGGGCGCGACCTGCTGCTGAAGTCCATCTGGGGTTAGGCAGGGCAGCCCGAAACTGAGACGCAACGCGGGGCCACCTGGAGAGTCGGGTGGCCCCGTCTGTTCGTGCGCGTTCTAGCCACAAGGGGGGCATTCCGCTTCTGTTGGTGCCCCCACGTCATCTGAACGCCGGCCTGAGCATGCCCGCGCCTTCCGGTCCTGACCCTTGCCTTACAGCCCGCGAAGCGGGCGGCAGCCTATAGCCGGGTGCGGGGCCCTGTCATCTGGACGGCGATGACATCCCGCACCTTAACGCGAGTTGGGCCTTCCGTTACCCGCGGCGTGTCGACACCGTCCAGCCGTGAGGTGCCTCCCCCGTCTTGCCAGCCGTGGGGTGTCGGCGTCGTCCAGCCGACGGGGCCCCACGGTGTCGTTCCCCATGTGTGCGGGGCCCTGTCATCTGGACGGCGATGACATCCCGCACCTGATTGCGAGTTACCTTTTCCGTTAGCCGTGGGGTGTCGGCGTCGTCCAGCCGACGGGGCCCCGCGGTGTCGTTCCCCATGTGTGCGGGGCCCCACGGTGTCGTTTCCCACGGGTGCGGGGCCCCACGGTGTCGTCTCTCATGGGTGCGGGGCCTGGGAGCATGGGTCTTGTGCGATGCGTGCCCGCTGGGGCCGGATACCCTTTGACCGTGCCCGCGCCCTCCGGTCCTGAGCCGTTGCCTTACAGCCCGCGGAGCGGGCGGCAGCCTATAGCCAGGGGCGGAAGCCCCTGGATTCCCGCCCCACACCGCGCCATGAGCCCCCGAAGGGGGCGACAGGCCGTCCCCCGCGCACCCGGACCGGCCGCCCCTTCGGGGCTTGTGATCCTTTGCTCGGGGCCGGAATCCCCCGGCTTCCGCCGGGGGCTATAGGCGGACGGCTCCTGCCGGAGCCTGACGGCACACGGCCCGGCCTCAAGAC
>JAGPGE010000476.1 GCA_018056145.1 Armatimonadota bacterium | reverse complement strand
ACGAAACCTTCGGGCGGACCCGAGGGTCTCGCAGCAGGCGAAGAAGATGCTGGCGCGCCCCTTGATGTGGTAACTCCGGCGATCCTGGCCGTCGTGGCCGCACTGTTCGTGCTTGCTCTGGTTCGGTACATACTGAGGGGCCGCAGGGAAAGGTAAGACCTGCGGCGAAACCGTGACGATCCGGTCCGAAGGGACGAGTGCCGATGCCCGATATGTTGGTGAAGCTCTATGAACTGCCGGACCTCGAGCCCACGCTGGCTGCCATGCGCCAGCAGGGCATCGTCATCCGGCACGCCATGCCCTATGAGATCAGCAAGGTCACCGGCTGGGTGCGCGAACAGTTCGGGCAGGGCTGGGCCGACGAGTGCGCTTCCAGTTTCGCCCGGCAGCCGGTCTCGTGCTTCATCGCCCTGGACAATGGCAGGCTCTGCGGTTTCGGCTGCTACGAGGCCACCGCGCCGGACTACTTCGGCCCCACCGGCGTCCAGGAGAGCGACCGGAAGCGGGGCATCGGCAAAGCGCTCCTGCTGGCTTGCTTGCATGCGCTCCGCGCCATGGGCTACGGTTACGCAATCATCGGCGGTGCGGGCCCGGTGGACTTCTACGCGAAAGCGGTGGGGGCGACTGTGATCGAAGGATCAAGCCCCGGCATCTACCGGGACGGCATCAAAGCATAGGTCAGCGCATCAGGTCGCAGCATCAGGGAGACCGCAGATGATCACCGGACAGACCATCCGCCTACGTGTGGGCGCCGCGCGCAGGGACTGCGTGGAGGAGTTCCCGCTGCCGGCAGGCTGGGATGCAACGGTCTACCCTCCCCGGGACCGCCGGGCGATGACGCAGGACGAAGTCTCGAAGGCCCTGGATAACCCAGCCGGATCGCCGACCATCGCACAGGCTGCGCGGGGAGCCCGGAGCGCCGTGATTCTCGTGGATGATTTCCGGCGACCAACCCCCGCCGAATTCCTGTGCAATGCAGTGATCGACCGCCTGGAGTCCGCGGGCCTGAAACGCGACCAGATAGCGATCATCCTGGGCAATGGCGCCCACCGGGTGATGACCCGGGCCGAAGTACGCAAGCGCCTGGGATCGGCCCTGGAGCGTGTGGCCAAGGCAATCTCCCACGACGCCTACAGCTCGCGGGTCCGCTACCTGGGACTGACATCATTGGGCACCCCGGTTCTTGCCAATGAGGATGCCGCAAGTGCCGACTTCTCCGTGTCCATCTCCTGTGTTTACCCTCATCCGTTCGTGGCCTGGGGTGGCGGGGCGAAAATGGTCCTGCCGGGGATCTGCCATGTGTCCACGCTGCACTATCACCACGGGCGCATCAAGGGCACTCCAAGAGCCACTTCGCCCGGCGCCTGCCCTGCCCGGAAGGACATCGAGGAAGCAGCGGAACTGTTCGGGCTAGATTTCTCGCTCTGCGCGGTGGTGAACTCGGATAAGGAACTCTGCGGACTGGGGGCGGGCTCGCCCAGGAAGTCCCACCAGCGCGGCGTCGCCATCGCCCGGAAAGTGGGCGACACACCGGTCCCGCAGGTCGCGCACGATCTGGTCATCGCCAACGCCTACCCCCTGGACGCCGATGGCACCCAGTGGTCCAAGGGGCTCATGCCCGCGAAGCATTTCGGCTGCCCGGTGCTTCTTATCAATGACTTCGCCGACCCCAGCACCTATCATGGCCTCTATGACGGTCCGGTGGGGCCGTATAGGAAAAGACCACGCGACACCGCACCGGCCCTGACGCCCGAACTGCGGGCGAAGGCGGATGTCTTCATGTACAGCCCGCAGTATGGCGACGGGTTCATCCCCCCGGATCGCTCGTGGTTCGGCCACAGTGACTGGGAGAGCCTGATGGACGGCATGCTGCCCCGGTTCCCGGAGGCGAAGGTGGCGGTGCTGCCTGTGTCGCCCCTGCAGCTTCCGAGATGGGTGTGACAACCAGGGCACTCGAACTGACTGAACCGCCGTCCGCGAGAGGGAATCCTCCATGCTGATCGCTGACATCGCCGCGCCGTCCAGAGCCGTCACAAAGCGCGTAGCGGCCCTTCGCGACCGTGCCTGGACGGCGGAATTCGGGCCCTGCGAGGACCGCGGCGCCATGGTGCGCGCGGCTTTCGACCAGCACCGCGCACTGCCCCGCAAGCTCCAGATCGCCCACGCGCTGGCGGCGGTCTGTGAGCAGGCGCCGGTTCACATCGCACCCGGCGAACTGATCGTGGGCTGCCGGACGGTCTCCGGCTACCCGGAGCATGAGGAGGCCATCGCGCGAGGATCGGCCGAACCCGGGTACATGATCGCCGACTACGGGGCGGTCCTCAATCGGGGGCTGCTGGACCTCATCGACGACTGCGAGTGGGCACTGAGTGATCTGGACGAGACCATCCCCGAGCACCTGCCACGCATTGACACGTTGCGATCCATGGTCGTCTCATGCAGGGCCGTCATGCGTCTTGCGGAGCGCTACGCCGGGGAACTCGAGGCGATGGCCGGGAAATCCGGCTGCCCCGAGTGCGCCGAACTGGCCCGCATTTGCCGCAAAGTCCCCGCGCTTCCCGCCGAGACCTTCCATGAGGCCGTCCAATCCCTTTGGTTCACCCATCTGGGCATCTACCTGGAATGCGAGAACGTGGCCTTCAGTTTCGGCCAGATGGATCAGTACCTAGACCCCTTCTTCGAAAGGGACCTCGAGGCCGGGCGGACAACCCGCGAACAGGCGCTGGAAATCATGCAGTGCCTGTGGATCAAGATCTACGAGAACGTGCGCGGAGGGCTGGGGCATGTCCAGACCGTCACCTGCGCCGGGCAGACGCCGGAGGGCGCAGATGGAGTCAATGGGGTGACCGAGCTAATCCGCGACGCTACGCGGGAACTGATGAACGTCGGGCCCTCCGTCGCTTTCCGGTACTCGGAGAAGATGTCCGACGAGTTCCTGGAATCGGTCCTTGAGCTCATGCACGACGGTCGGTACATGCCCCAAATCTACAATGATGAGATCATGGTGCCGGCGATTGCGAGCAAGGGCGTTCCGGTGGAACATGCCCGCCAGTACGGGCTTATCGGCTGCCATGAACCCACGATCTGCGGCATGGGGTACTTCCGGTCGGCGTCGTGGCCGGGGTACGTTTGCTTCCAGGACTGGCTGGAACGCGCCCTCGGCAATGGCCGGAAACTGGACAGCGGCGCGCAGGCCGGCATCGAGACCGGTGACCCGGCGGGCTTCGCGAGTTTCGAGGACCTGTGGGACGCATTCTCGGCGCAGATGCGCGAGGGTGTGCGACAGGCGGTCATCGCTGCCAATCGCGGGGAGATCGTGAAGCGCGAACTCACCCCGCGCCCCTTCCTGTCCGCGCTGATTCGGGGCTGCGTCGAGAAGGGCATGGACTTCACCGAGGGCGGGGCGCTTTACAACATGAGCGGCTTTCAGGCCTTTGGCATCGGCACGTGCGCCGACTCGCTGGCCGCGATCCGCAAGTTCGTTTACGAGGACCAACGCCTCACCCTGCCCGAACTGGTGGAGATCCTGCGGGCCAACTGGGAGGGCCACGAGGACCTGCGGGCCGAAATCGTGCGCGAGACGCCCCACTACGGCAACGATATCGATGCCGTGGATGCCCTGGCGGTGCGCATGGTGCAGGAGCTCGAGAATGAGGTGGCGAAGTACCGCAACACTCGCGGCGGGCCCTTCATTCTCGGCCTGTGGAGCTTCTGGAATCACGTCTACCAAGGCCAGCATGTGGCAGCCTCGGCGGATGGGCGGCACCACGGCGAGATGATGTCCCACTCCATGGACCCCATGATGGGGCAGGGCCTGGCGGGGCCAACCGGGGCCATCCGTTCCGCCGCCAAAATCGACACCTCCAGGCTGGCCAATGGTGGGTCCCTGCTGCTGGAGTTCCAGCCGCGCCTGCTCAAGTCGCCCGAGGGCATGGCGGCTCTGAAGTCCCTGGTGCGCACGTACTTCCAGATGGGCGGAATCCAGTTGCAGTTGTCGGCAGTGGATGCCGCGACGCTGGAGGCCGCCATGGAGGACCCGGACCGTTTCCGGCATCTCGTGGTGAGGGTCGCCGGATACTGCGACTATTTCACGCGCCAGGACCCGGAGCGGCAGGCGTATATCATCGCGCGGGAGAAGTTCGAGGCGATGTGAGGGAACGGACGGCGTCGAGACGCCCGATCTACGCGCGGCGGGGGGCATGGTCCCGCGTAGGCCGACCGTCCCGGTCGGCCATTGCTCTGTGCGGCGCCCATTCGCAAATTCGCGCGCCCGCACACGTTGCGGACGGTTGCGGGATTGTGCTATACTCCGCACCGGGTAACCATGGGTTCGGGCGACAGGCGTCGCCGGGGTTCCGGATTGGCCGGAACGGCGGCGGGTCTTGGTGAATGCCCGCGACCCTTCCCTACCCGTGTTTCTAAGCCGCCTGTTGCCGAAAGGGGCTCTCTTGCCATGCGTGCGAAGCGGCTGTGGTTCCCGGCCCTCGTCGCCGTGCTCGTCGCCACACTCACCTGCACGGTCGCCCTGGCCAACGAAATCCAGTTGGCCGGCGTGCGACTGGGCCAGCACGCGCACAATGTCATGCAGGTCTACGGCCAGCCTGACTGCGTGATCCTCGGCTCCACCGGCCCAGGCTCTGTGGGTCTCGGCGCCGCTGCTGCCGGTGGCGGTGCTGCCGCTGGTGGCGCCATGGCCGGAGGCGAAGGCCCCGGTGGCATGACGCCAGGCGCTCAGGCCGCCGGACCGGGCCGGGGCGGCAGGATGGGTGGGATGGGCGGCGAAATGCCCGGCGGACCCGGTGGAGCGGCGCCGGGCGGCGCCCCCGGAGCCGGGGAGGCCGGTCCGGGCGCGGGAGCCGCGCCTGCAGGCGGCGGCGGTGGCGGCGGCGGACGGTTCGCCGTCACGCAGGACGTCCCGACCTGGGCAGAGCCAGTCCACACCCAGATGACCACGAAGGAACAGATGTGGTGTTACTGGCGCAAAGG
>JAGPGE010000475.1 GCA_018056145.1 Armatimonadota bacterium | reverse complement strand
GGACAGGTACACGTCGCACTCCGCTGCGGGTGAACCGGCTTCGATTGCGGCGCGGAATGCGGCAAGGGTGTTCTCCGGCGCAATCGCCGAGAACCCCCTGTGGGCGACAATCAGCGGCAGTTCAGGGCGGACGAGGGGACGGGCGTCAGTCATTATGCTGGGTGCACTCACTTTCGGTTCGTCGGCCCACACGCAGGGCCCGGCAGGGAAACGCGCCGGGCCCATGCAGGCGTAGAGAAGCAAAGCAAGAACAGCGACGGCGCAGGCATGACGTCGACGGGCAATTCCACTCAAGGTTCCCGCACCGCCGCAAGCCGCGTTTCCAGTCGCGAGATGGCTTCCTCGGCGCGCTCCATGGCGTCACGCGCGGGGCCGAAATTCCGCACGAGGATCATGTCGGCGAGATTGTCCAGGATGCGCGCCTGGTACTGGGAATCGCGGATCAGGTAGCCCCGGGCGGGCATGTTCTCGGCGGATGCCGACAGGTTCCGGGACAGCTCCCGGTTACGCCGGACCAGGCCGTCAAGCTGCTCACGCATGGACGAGACAGTGCGGCGCTCGTCGGGCATCGTGGACCTCCGCGCGGCCAGTCGCAGGACATCGGCGGTAATCGCCGGAGCCTGAGATGTCGTCATGAGGGTACCCCAGACATACACCACGACCCCTTCCGGCGGGCCTGAGTGTCGGATGACCGCCATCGCGGCCCCGTAGTCCTGCATGGACTTGCCGACGGCCTTGATGACCGGTTCGAACTCCACGCCCTCGAGGCCGACGCGCTCAGACGCCGGCCGGAAGCGCAAGTCACCGGAGGAGGGGAACGGGAAGGACTCGGGCAGGCCCGCCGGGCGAATGCGGTCGGAGACCAGGCGCAGGGTCATCGGCTCGTCGGGGGCTTCGAACTGTTCGGTGCCCTCGCCGGAGATGTTGATGCCCAGGTACCGGTTGAAGTTGCCCACGGAGTTCTGTCCCAGCGCCTGCATCTGGCTGACGAGATGTTCATCCGCGTCCTTGCGGAACTGGGGCACCTCGCCCTTGCTGGGCGTCCACTGATTGCCGAAGTAGTCCACCGGTCGGTAGAAGGGCCAGCACGTACCGGCAACCAGGAGCGTCCCGCCCTGGTGGACGTACCGCAGCAGGGCCTCCGCACCGTCGCCAGGGGTCTTCACAGTGTAGGCGTACCGTTCCCCGCCAACGTACACCGCGAGGGGGTAGCGGGTCGCGTTGAACACCCCCGGGTCCACAAGCTGTTCGGGCGTGAGCTCGTCCACGGTCACCTGTAAGGCGGCCCCGGCGGTCTTCACCTGCGAGATCGTGGGCTGGTAGTCCTGCGGCGGTACAATCGCCACCGCTAGGGGTGCGCAGCAAGCAGCTACTGCGAGCAGGCCCGTCAGGATCGCCATCCAGGTTGCGCCGATAGTCGCTCTCATCACCGATCACCCTCCAATGCGGCGCTGGCATAGGGTTGGCGCACGGGGAACATGTACAACGGCGCGGCCGGAACCGCGGTCTGAGGCCCTCCGACACGGGACCAGTCGCCGCCTGTCACTGCGGTGTTGTTCGCAAGTTCCGCAGGATTGGCGCCGATCAGCGCCAGCTCCCGGGCTGCCCGCCAAGAACCACCGGGCAGCAAGTACAGGTCGATGGTCACCTGGATGCGGTCCGTCGGTTCCAGCTTCAGATTGCCGCGCAGGCGCACCTGAAGCTCATCAGACGCAACTGCGCCGAGTTCGGGCGCGGGCAGACCGTCCGCCGGGAAGAACCCGTAACGGAAACGCCGCAGGCCCGACCGGCCCTCGATCTTCTCGGCCCTGACGGTCATTGCCAGCCCGTGACGCGCGCTCTCCGGAGCTCCGGAATACGCGAAATACCATCCGTCGGAATGCCAGGTTTCCAGCCAACCGCGCCCCGGCTGGCCCTCATCCCGGAAGCCCACGCCCAGCGGCAGCACCTGGTCGAAGGGCTCAGGGTTCAGGCGCAGGATGGCCGGCGCGAACTCGGACAGCTCAATCGGCTCGCGAGGCGCGATATACCGCTGGAGCGTCACTCTCGGCTGGTCCGGCGCCACCGTCCAGGCGTCCTGCACGTCGAGCGCGCCGCCCGGCCCCGCAGTGCCGCGGGCGATGATGCGGTTGCCCTCGGTCACAAGATCAGCCGGTGCGAAGTACTGCGGCTCGCTCCCCGCAACCTGCGTCAGCACCGGGAGCATCGGCCCGGGAAACGCAGCGTAGTCGGTGCGGGTCTGCCTGCTCGTCAGACTCACCAGGCCGCCACGGGACTTGTCCCAGACCGCGCTGAGATAGGGGTTCTCAACCACCAGCAGGCCCTGAGAAGCCACGAGGTCGGTGGTCTTGAGGGCACCGTCTCTCACAGGCGCGGGACCATTGAGGAACCCCGCCACGTGGTTGCCGAAGGGGTTCAGATCCGCCGTATCCGGCACCTCGCCCTCGAAAGCGACGAGGGTCATGTCCAGGTCCTGTGTCATTGCATGTCCGTGCTGGGTGTATGCCACGGTCATCTTGCGGTTGACCGTCTGACTGGCCTGTGTGAGACCGCGCAGGATGATGCGGCCCACAGGGACGATGCCGTTGATGCGCAGGTCCGCGCCCGCATTCTGGCGGCCCGCGAGACGCGCGCCGGGCAGGGCGAGAGTGACGGTGCGCCACTGGCCGCTATCGGTGAGGCTCACCGGGGCCGAGTCGCGGTACCGGTCCTCAATGCTGTCGCCCCCGGTGGAGTCGTATTCGATCATGAAGCGGCCGGTGCCTTGGTCGAAGTAGTCCACCACAGCCTCAAGGTCATAGTCGCCCGGGGGCAGCACGGCATCGTCCGCGAACAGGTAGATCATCTGGTTTCTGGGGTTGCCGTCCTGAACGTCCGGGATCGGCTGCGTGGCTCCCCGTCCGGAAAGCTCAATATCCCGCGTCTGGCCGTCCGCCGTGGACTTCGTGGACAGCCCCCTCTCCTGCTTGTTGGCCCCAAGAACGAGTTCCACCGACGACTTCGGCGCCTTGCCGGCCCTCGCGGACCGGGGAATGGTGAAGGTCAGGTCCACGGTGGCCTCAGCACTCGGCGCGAGGTCCGGGACGCTCACCTCACCGTCCTCCAGCGTGACCGTTAGCGCCTGCGCCGGGGTCTCGCCCACGTTCACCAGTGTCACGCGGCGGGTAGCTTTCTCGCCCGCCTTGCCGCCCAGGATCGTAGTCCGACTTCCGATGCAGGCGGGCAAGTCAACGTGCAGGCCGCGCCACAGGACTGCTGTGCGCCCGCCGGCTTCGAGTTCGAAGGTGACGGTGCGTTCGCCGCTGGCATAGTCTGTCCCCGCGGCGAGGGTGATTGGGACCTTCGCGGTGGCGAGAGCCGGCACCGCGAAGCGCACCGGTTCCATGCTCAAGCCCGGAGTCTCGCGCAGAGACAGCACGGCCTCGGCGCGCTCCCCGGTCACGTTGACCGCATCCACCGTCAACGTCGCGCTCTGTCCGGGTTGTAGCGTGATCTGCGGCGTGATGAGCTTGATCGGCGACTGGGTCACGGCGAACAGGCCGTGGAACTTGATTGGCAAGTCAAAGGACACCGTGTCGCCTTCGCGACGGAATGCGAGGTCCACGAACCGGCCGGAGTCGCTGTCGATCGCGGACACCTGGGCCACCGGCGCGCCGGGATCGACCGGCACGCTGAAGGAGCAGCGCCCGCGCTGCCATGGCTTCGTCGCTTCAGCGGAATGCCCGCCTTCCAGACCGCCGCCTACGCTGCGGTGGTTGGTGATAGCCCCCCAGGGCAGGACATTGCCGGCCGGGAGAAGCAGCGTGTCCTTCGCGCGCAATACCGGGCCCGCCTTGATCTCGAAATCAGCGGAGGGCGGATCGGGCAGGAGCGTACCGAACTCGGGGCCGCCCGACCTTAGGAGGTTCAAAAGCGCCCCACATTCTAGCACGGGCACGCGACCTTCGGACGCCGCGACGTTGAAGGCGGCCTCAAACTCCGCCCCCAGGCGGCCGTTGAAGAAGATCACGCCGCGACCGTCGTCCTCGTAGGTGCGCCCCAGGATTTTGGGCGTCTCGCCTTCGGTCTCACCGATGCGGGTGCAGACGCCCGCATTCGCCACTCGCAGCCCATACGCGCGCTCGGACAGGGGGCTGATCCACTTGCCCACGTTGTCGCAGCGATAGCGCAGGATCGGCGCCCGGCCTTCACCGAGTTGAATGCCCAGGGCTTCGGCCCACCAGCGCGACTCGTCCACGATCAGGCGCGCGCCAGGGGTATTCCGGGCCCAGTCGAGCAGCAGTTCATTGTGACCGGGAGCCAGCGAGATCCCGCAGTTGGGCACGAGCACCAGCTTCCGCCCGGCAAGCTCCCGCGTGGAAAGAGAGCTTTCGGGGATGACGTCGTACTCCACGTTCAGACACTCCAGGAGCTTGATGAGCCCGGAGACATCGCGCATCTCGGGGCCATTGTCGCGCAGGGAGTAGTTAGCCCACTCGTTGAAGACAATGGCGACGGGCTCGCGGTCCCGCTTCTCGTTGTAGATGCTCTCGAAAGCCGCCCGAAAGACCGAGGAGTACAGTTCTGTGTCCTCATACTGCTGGCGGCCATACTCTTTCGTGACGTCGATGATCGAGCCCTCGAACCACTCGGAGTGGGTGAGGATCATCACGCCCTCGGGCAGGGCCTGGATCGCTTTCACCCAGGCATACGGGTACAGGTACGGCTCGCGCTCCACTCTCGCGCCGGGCCAGCGCTGCTGGCGATCCACGTAGCCCGGGGCGATGGTGTACAGGAAAGTGGTGTCGGTGAACTTGGCCACTTCAGAGATGAGTTTCGGACGGCGGGTGGGATTGTTGAGCGCGTAGCCGAAGCTATACCAGCTCATCCCGGTGAGGCCCTGCATGTAGTCCACCGGGCTGACGCCCGTGGACGAGACATCCCCGGTGTAACGGCTGTCCATGCCGGTCTGGTCCTTGACGCCGCTGATGACCCTGCCCCAGCCTTCTT
>JAGPGE010000474.1 GCA_018056145.1 Armatimonadota bacterium | reverse complement strand
CACGCGACGCACCGGCGACGCCCCGGTGAAAGTGATCTATACCCACGGGGCGGTATGAGGGGAAGGCGCTTCGGGCCACCCAGCGCCCATGGAGTTGCCGGGACGGGCGCCACACCAGGCCGCGCCTGGTGTGCTTCCTTGCGACCACTGCTTCCGCCGCGACGGACGACGGGCCCTGGCGGTAAGCAGTGGCACCCCTGTTCCGCACGCCCTCCCCTACCCCTCCCACAACCACTTCCACGTCTCAAGGCTGTCCTTCGAGCGCGGGCGTGACTCGGCCGGGTTGCTGCCGTGGAACGCGGGTGCAATCTCGATGGTGGATATCCCCTGGAATCCGATGGCCTTCAGCGCCCCCGCCACCTGCCCGAAATCGATGTTCCCCAGCCCGAAATGCCCGTGCTCGTCCTTCGGGCCACTGTTGTCGTGCAGGTGCACTTCCACCACCGGCAGCGGCAGGCGCCGGAAGTAGTCCATCACCGACTGACCCTCGAAATAACCGCCTGCCCGCAGCCGCATGTTCATGTGCCCCACGTCAACAAGCATCCCGTAGCGCTCGCATTGTATGAGCTCGCCCAGATGCTCCCGGTGGAAACCCAACGCAAGCGCATCCAGCGGGTAGTCCTCCACCGCAAGCCGGAAGTTGGCATGGGGAGTCATATCCAGCAGGGACTGCACATGCCGGGCCATGCGGGCGGAGTCGAACACCGTGCCCAATGATGACGGGCGCATGGCGGCGTCGAAGGTCATGGCAAGCAGGCGGTCGCCCAGGAGGTCGATGATGCGATGGGCATCGTCCAGCGGGGTGTCGAAATTGCCGTGGACCGTGGCGGCGAGTCCGCGCTCGTCCATGAGCTTGACGACATCCTGCGCCTGGGAGGATTCGCAGTTGATGAACTGCCAGGGCAGGAAGGAGATGGTGTCATAGCCGAAATCGGCGAAGTCACGCACCAGGTCTGTGAGGGGAATGTGAGCTTCGGCGTAGTTCCAGATTGCGGTTGCATAGCGCATGTACTTTGGCCTCGCTTCGTTTGACTGGCGGCGACGGCGAACCGGCAGGATTGGCTGATCCACTCACGACTGGCGGCGAACAGGTAGGATTGTCTGTTCCCCTCACAGCAGAGGACAGACGCGGTCGTGGGCCTTCAGGCCCCGGAGGGGCCGTCCGCATATAGCCAGGGGCGGAAGCCCCTGGGAGCCCTCACGCCCACTACCCAATCCCCCCGTGCCGTCTGCCGGCCTCGTAGAACGCCCGGGCGTTTTCCACCGGGGTGTCCCGAAAAAGGAACCCCATGACGTAGAAACGTCCCGGCACCCGGGCGGATTTGGTCAGCATCCCCCGCATCATGGCGTCGATGTCCTCCGCCGGGCCGCGGTCCAGGCGCGTGTGGTCGCACTGGGCGCTGATGCTCAGCTTCGGCATCTCCGCCAGCAACTGCCCATGGTCCACGAATGTGCCTGGGCCATCCAGATGGGTCATGCCCAGGTCGTCGTAGAGCGAGCGAAAATGCTGGGTCGCCCGGCCACACAAGTGAATGCGGCGGCCGCCGGTGGTGAGCGCGTCGAACATCCGCTGGTAGTGAGGCAGTACGAACTGGCGGAAACTTGCCTCGGAGATGAGTTCCAGCGCATCATCCGCGGTGCCCCAGCCCGAGGGTGAGGGGAACTCTTGCCCGGTGTCTGCCAGCCGGTGCCAGACCCGGATGCGCTCCAGGGTCAGGTCCGTGATGAGCCCGATGAACTCGAATGCGAAGTCCGGGTCTTCCATCATATCCAGGCAGAGGGCCTCGTTCCCCCGGACCCGCCCAGCGATTGTGAAGATGCCGTGGGTGCCGCCCCCGGGGAAGTAGATATCCACCGGCCGGCCACGGTACTGCATGCCCGCCGCCAGATCCTGCATGTCCCGGTAGAGCCGGTACAGGCGACTCTTGGTGACCATTTCCTCGATGTCGATACTGCGCAGGCGCGCCGGCAGTTCCGTCTTCGGCACGTCCAGCGGCAGGCTCCAAGCGAAGTCATTCTCCTGGATCACCACCTCGCAGCCGAAGCATTCCGGTTCATCCATCCAGAAGCGCGGAACCACAGTCCAGACATCCGGCGGCCCCAGTGCGCGGTCCTGGAGGATCTCGTCGCGCATCCACGCGTCTCCCTCGAGTTGCACACGCAACTGGACCGCCGGGTCGGTGTAGAACTCCCGGAAGCTGTTGCCCGTCAGCTTCAGCCAGCGGAACTCGTCGGTGGCGATGGTGATGGGGACCCGGGCGTTCTTTCCGCGGGAGTAAGCATCCCACAGTTCAGCCACTTCGCGATTGTGAGTCTCAATCTCATGCCTGGTCATGGCGCTCCCATGTTGCCGCGGTCTGCTGGGTTCAGTTGCCCGCTCCGGGCGGGGAATCCTCCCGGCGACTGCACGGGGGAGGTCTCTGGCGGGCTCTGGCGAACCAGGACGGCCGGACGGCGCGTCCGTCCGCAGGCAGTTAAAACTCGCGGTGCAGGAGAGCTTCCAATGTCCTTCCGCTGTGCAATGCTGGGGTGTGGCCCCCGTGCCAATGGCCATGCAGGGGCTTACTCGCTCATCGATCGGGGCGAAATCGTGGCCCTGTGCGACATGAACACCGAGCGTCTCAACCAGTTCGGGGACACGCACGGCGTGGCAACGCGGTACACCGACCTGGACGAGATGCTGAAGCGCGAGAAGCCCGACGTAGTGCACTGCGTCACTGACCCGACCCTCCGCGTCCCCCTGATGACGAGGCTGTCTGAGGCCGGAGTTCCGGGAGTCATCGTGGAAAAGCCCGTCTGCATCGGCGCTCCGGACTACAAGGCGCTGCGTAGGCTGGAGGCGGAGTCATCCACCCGGTTCGCGGTGAACCACCAGTTGCGCCATCACCCGCGCATTCTCGAGTTCCTGGGCGACATCGCAAGCGGCGCCATCGGCGAGGTCCGCTGCATCGACGCCTCGGCTGTGCTGCCCATGTCCGGCCAGGGCGTGCACGTGCTGGACCTGCTCTTCGCCTTCAACAGCTACGCACAGCCGACCACGGTTTTCGGCGCGGGTTCGGGATACGATGACATCAACGGCACCCATCCCAGCCCGCGGACGGCGGAGTTCATGATCACCTTCGCCAATGGTGTGCGGGCCATGCTCCAGGCCGGCGCAGGCGCGCCGCAGTTTATCGAAGGACCGAGATGGATGCACAAGCGGATCGCGGTCTACGGCACCCATGGTTTCCGGCACTGGTGGATGGGTGGCTTCGAGCGCTCCATGCCCGACGGCACCGTGGACAAGCAGGAGCACGTGTACGCGGACGAGGATATCCAGGGCCAGGCCGGGCTGACCAACGCCATGTTCGACTGGCTGGAGGACGAGACGAAGCCATCGCCCACCAATCTCGCGACTTCCCTGGACGAGTGGGCGGTGATCCTCGCGGGATACCTTAGCACCGTGGAAGCGCGTCCGGTGGACATGCCTTTCGATCCGCCGGACGACCTGCTGGATCGCTACCGGGCGTTCGTGGGAGTCACCTGATGGTGGGTGCCACGCCACGCAAGTGGCGTGCCCACCAACCAGATGGAACTTCGCCTTCTCCGGGAGTTCTTTCCCCGTGTGCATTGCCCGCGTGCGAACAAGGCAGGCGGGTTCTGCGTCTGAAAGAGCGTCGCCAAGCACTTGGGAGGTGTCCCGCACCATGCGTGGACTGTGCATCTTCTGCGTGTGCGCCCTGACAATCGGTGGATTGGCTTACGCCCAGACTCTGGGAACCGCGGATGAGGGTGAAGACAAGGTCTCCGTTGCCCCGCCAGGCGTGACCGTCGAACTCCTGCAGGCTCCTGCCCCACCGGCCGCGAAGCCGGATGATGAGCCCGAGGCCGCGGAGAAGCCCCAGACGCCTCTTCAGGAAGCCGTCAAGGCTCCGCCAATCAAGCTCGAGTACTCGGGCGTGCCCTTCCGCGACGTCCTCGCTGATCTCAGCGAAAGACTGGGCGTCAACATCATCTGCCGGGACGAAAGGCTGCTGGAGCGCTCTTACTACCGAACCCTCAACGTGCCCGATACCATGGCGATGGAGGCCATCTGCCGCCCGGTTCTGCAGGAGCCCCGTCGCGCCTTCATCATGTGCGGCATCGACGAGGTCTGGGACAGTGACTTGCTGCCCAAGGTGACCTCCGACAAATGGGTGAAGATCAAGTTGGAGGATGCGGTGCTGGGTGATGCACTGGACTACATCAGCGAGTTGACTGGGACAACCGTCGACTGCACGGACCAGTGGCGCGAGGAGAAAGTGACCTGCGAGGTCGAGGGCAAGCCGCTGGAGGACGCGCTGAAGGAAGTCGCGAAGGCCGCGAAGCTCGAACTGACCACGGGCTACAAGCTGCAGAGGATGGACATTGAGAAGGGCATCGAGCAACTGGAGCGGATGTCTGACGAAGACCTGGAGAAGCTGTTCCAGCGCGGACTGGGGATGATCAAAGAGGCGGAGGGCGAAGTGCCCAATCTGCAGCAGGAAGTGCAGAGCCGGGTTGCCCAGGGCATGATGGACGGGGTGCGTATGTTCAACGACATGGACCCGGAGGACCAGCGCGAACTGGTGCGCCAGGGGGCGAGCGCAATCCGTCGGGTAGCCGCGCTGACCCAGCGTCTCACGCCCGAGACCCAGGCGGAGTTCAAGAGCCGGATAAAGCCCTTCATGGGGCTGGTGCTCGCAGGATACATGGCCATGCCCGCTCCTACTCGCGCGCAACTGGGCCCCATCATGCAGGCGCTTAACTCATTCGGATGGTAGGCCGGTACGGCCACCAGCACTGGAGACATACAGGCATGCACACCCGCAAGGGTTTCACGCTGATCGAGCTTCTGGTGGTCATCGCGATCATCGCGATCCTGGCTGCCATCCTCTTCCCTGTGTTCGCTCGGGCAAGGGCGCAGGCGCGCAAGACAAGCTGCCTGTCGAACCTCAAGCAGATCGGTCTCGCGATGACCATGTACGTCACCGACT
>JAGPGE010000473.1 GCA_018056145.1 Armatimonadota bacterium | reverse complement strand
CTATGTAGAAGACCCCTTCGAGGGCGCGGCGGTGTATCAGGAGGACGGGTACGTTACCCGCATTCAGGAGAAGCCGCCGAAAGGCACCAGCACCACCACCTGGAACAATGCCGGGGTCTTCGTCTACCGACCCGCGTTCTTCGACCGCCTGCGGCAACTGACGCCGTCGGTGCGGGGGGAGATTGAGCTTCCAGACGCGGTGCAGGCCATGATCCGCGAGGGGCGGCGCATCCGCGCGGTGAAGCTCGAAGGGTACTGGTCCGACGTGGCCCGGCCGGCCACGGTGCTGGAGCTGAACGCCCGCATGATGGAGCACCGTTACCGGGACCAGCACGGGATGTTCATCGACCCGACCGCCGAAGTGGATGACGGTTGCGTCGTGAAACCTACCATACATATCGGCGCGAGGTGCAGGCTGACCAATTGTCGCGTCGGGCCGAACACGGTGCTCATGGATGGCTGCCGGGTGGAGGACAACGCCCAGCTTCGCAATGTGGCGGTGTTCACCGGAGCGACCATCGGGGCAGGGTCGGTGCTGACGCGGTGCATCGTCGAGGAGAACGCCGTAGTGCCCGAGGGCACTGAACTTCGGGGTGAGCGCGCGCGGCCCATGATCGTGCGGCCCGATGGCCAGGTGGAGCAGGCCGTGGACCGCTGATCACGCGGCGATGCGCTCCATCTGGGCGGCGCTTGCGGGCACCGGTTCGGGCTGGGGTTCGGGCTCGGTCCTGCGGGCTCCAACGCAGCAGGCGCCAAGCGCGAGCAGCCCCAGGATGAGCCATGCAGTGACAGCGAAGGCGAAGATCATGTCGCGAACCTCTCATTCTGCAGTCTCGGCGTTACTATCGGCGAGGCCGCGGCCAGGTTGATTGACGCGCAGTAAAGGCTCTGTGTCGGGATGCAACGCGGGACGCAGAACCCAACAGGGGGCGAGACCATGAGCGCGGACAAGCTGTACCTCCGGCCGCTGACGATCTCGGACATCATCGACGCATCGATCTGGATCTACCGCCGCAACTTCGCGCCGATCCTGGGTATTGCAGCGGTGGTTCAGATACCCATCATGGTGGTGGGCATCGCCGTCCAGGTCAGCATCATGCCGATCCTGATGGCCTCCGACCAGTCGGGCTCCGAGGTTTCGCTGGAGCAGATGTCGGGAGCTATCGGGCCCATGGTTCTCCTGTTCCTGATGGGCCTGCTGTATCCGCTGGGCCAGGCCGCGCTGGCCATCGGCATTTCCGAACGTTACCTGGGCAGGCCGATCAGCGTGCGGGATGCCTATGAAGCGGCACTCCCGCGCTGGGGTCAGGTATTGTGGACCACGATCCTGTACTGGCTCATCTGCTACGGGGTGTTCATCGGCGGCTTGTTCCTCGCGGGCTTTGCCCTCATGGTCTGGCTCGCGGTTCGCTACATGCTGGGCCCGGCGGTCATCAACGTCCTCGAGAACCGATCCGGCCGGGATGCACTCGCGCGGAGCTGGTCGCTGACTGCCGAAAACTTCTGGCGTATCTTCGGCGCGCTGTCGATTCTCATGTTGCTGGCGGCGGTGGTCACTTACGGTGTGAGCCTGCCGGTCCAGATCGTTGCCGGAGTGCTGGGGGAGCAAAATCCGCAGCTTGCCCTGCCGGCCGTGGTGCTCAGCCAGGTCGTCAGTTCGCTGGTGTCACTGCTGCTGCAGCCCCTTTGGATGATCGGCGTGGTGCTGGTGTACTACGATCTGCGCATCCGCAAGGAGGGCTTCGACCTGATGATCATGGCCGAGTCGCTGGGGCGGCCCGCACCGGCGGACTGGATCGGCCTGCAGCAGCAACAGCCGCCGGCTGATCTGCCCGGCCCGCTGTTCGACACCGAGAAGAAGAAGCCTGGAGACTGGGAGCGCTAAATGGCAACGCCTGACCAGGCCGTGATCTACACCGACGGAGCGTGCAGCGGCAACCCGGGGCCGGCCGGCGCAGGGTACGTCATCGCCGCGCCTGATGGGCAGATCCTGGCCGAAGACGCGGTTGCTGTCGGCCACGGCACCAACAACATCGCAGAGTACACCGGGGCGATCGCGGCCCTGGAGCGGGCGCGGGAACTCGGGCTGCGCACCGTCATCGTGCGTTCCGACAGCGAGCTCATGTGCAAGCAGGTCTGGGGGCAGTACCGCGTCAAGAACCCGGGCATCGTGAAGCTGCATGTGCGGTTGCGGCGGGCGATGGAAGGGTTCGACTCGGTACAGTTCGAGCATGTGCCCCGTGAGAAGAACGAGCGGGCGGATGCCCTGGCCCGCCAGGGTGTGGAGAAGTCGCGGAAGAAGGCGGCGGCAGAATAATGGTACCATGGAGCAGTCAGTGAAGCCTATCAGCAAACTCTGTGGGGTTCTTCTGCGCCACGTCTCCGTGCGCCAACCGGCGCCCTTTGAGGAAGAGCGCCGGCTCATGGAACCGGCCGTAGCGCGGGAAGTACTGGCCAAGGACGGCGAATGCAGCCCGCGGTCAACTGACCCGGAGTGATGCTGACAGCACATGCGCGGGATGGCCGGCGGGTGAGACGCCCGCCCCGCGCGACTGAAGGCTGGCGGCAGGGCCGGACGGGGCTTGCACGTCGGGTCGACGCGCGTTCCTTACCCGGCCCTTCCAGACGGCGACCGAGCCCAATGAAGGCAGGTGGTCCGGATGGGTCTACTCGGACGCAGGCCGCAGGCGCTTCCCGATTGCGCCGACTGGATCATCGACGGCCGCCTCGCGGCAATGTGTATGCCTACTCGCGAGGAACTGGAGCATCTGCGTGAACTTGGGTTCGCCCTGGTGATCAATCTCACGGAAAAGCCCGGGCCCACCCAGATGGCCGCCTCCGTTGGCCTGAAGGGTGCGCATTTGCCGCTGGAAGACGGCGCCGCGCCCACGCTGGAGGATATCCTGGTCTTCGTGCAGACCGTGGACCGCTACCTGTCCCGCGAGATGCCGGTGATGGTCCACTGCATGGGCGGGGTAGGCCGCACGGGGACGATGAACGCTTGCTATCTCGTGAGCAGGGGGATGGCGGCCTGGCCGGCGATCGAGGAAGTGCGCAAGCGTCGCCCGGGATCCATCGAGACGCTGTCCCAGGAGCGCGCTGTGATCGAATACGCGCGTTATCTGTGGGAGCAGAAGCAGGAGCGGTAGTACGCAGGCTGCGGTTCGTCGTCCGCCTTCCCACCCAACATGCCCCAGGTTCAGACAGCTCTGACGCCCGAAGCCGTCCAGAAGCTCGGTTCCATGGAACTGCGGGCGCGCGCCATGGTGGAAGGCCACTTCTCGGGCCGTCACCGGAGCCATTTCCGCGGCGCCAGCGTGGAGTTCGCCGATCACCGCGAGTACAATCCCGGCGACGAGACGCGGCATATCGACTGGAAGGTCTACGGGCGGCGGGAGCGCCTCGTGGTCAAGCAGTTCGACGCCGAGACCAACCTCGATGTACACCTGCTCCTGGATGCCAGCGGCTCCATGGACTACGGCGACCCTGTGCGCAAGGTGGACTATGCGACGTATCTCGCCGCCGGGCTGGCTTATCTAGCGATCCGGCAACGCGACGCAGTGTCGCTCACGGTGTTCGATTCCGATGTGCGCAATCATCTCCCCGCGCAGACCCGCCCGGCCCATCTGCAGGCGGTTTTCGACACGCTTGACGCGGTCGCTCCCGGCGGCGAGACACGGGTGAGCCGGGCCCTGGAGCTGGCCGCGGGGACCATCAAGCGCCGCGGAATGGTGGTCCTGCTGTCGGACCTGCTGGATGACGTGGACCCCACGCTCCGCGCCCTGAGCTACTTCCGTCACCGCGGGCATGATGTTATGGTGCTGCAGGTGATGGACCATGCCGAGCTTGCCTTCGATTTCAGGGGAATCACCGAGTTCCGCGACCTGGAGACCGGGGAGCGCCTGGTCACCGACCCGAGGGCGGTGCGGAGAGAGTACCTGGAGGCTCTGAACGGCTTCCTCACCGGGGTGCGCGAAGGCTGCAGGCGCCAGACCATCGACCATGAACTGCTGGACACCGCGCGACCCTTCGACGCCGCGCTCACCGCATACCTTGGCCGGCGCGCGAGGGTAAGGTAGGCGTTGGTTGGCCGCCGGCAGGTGAGCCTGCCCCGGCGGAGGAACAGGGGACCCAGCCGGGGTCACGGCACTCGACCAGTACATTCACGGAGGAAGTGCTTGAGCTCGCTCCGCCTGCTCCAGGCAATCTGGGCTGTTCTCGTACTGTGGTATGTCCTCGAGCGGATGCTTGTGGTCAAGGGCCGCGCGGTGAATGCCCAGGCCTGGCGCAATCCCGCGCGGGCGGCCCGCGATTCCTGGCGTGCCCTTTGGGACGTGGCGCCGGTGGGTTGGGCGTTCATCGCCTTGCTGCTGTCGGCCCATGCGGTGACCTGCCTGGCCCGTAGCCTCTGGGCCTGTGCGGAGTCGGGGTGGCCGCAGGACCTGTCAGCGCCTTGCCTGCGGGCCATCGTGAATGTCGATCCATCCGGGTTCATCGCCGCCTTCCGCTCCAGCGAGTACTGGGCCTGCCGCTGGCGCGAACTCCTGGACGCGGCGGTTGCATACCCCGCATTCCATCCGGCGCTGGGGCCGGGATCGGTCACGCTTCTGTTGGGCGTGACGCTGTGGGTCCAGCGGCGGAAGCTCTCGCCCGGACCCGGCGACCCAAGAGGCCGTCGCGCCCGGTCCGCCCTCTCAATGTGGCTCCTCTGGACGGGCCTCGCGGCATATCTAGCGCAGGCCGCTCTCAACAGCCGGCAGTTCGGTCTGGATGAAGCGACGAAGCGCGGAGTAGGCCTGCTCTTCGGTCTCTTCGCGGCTCCCGTGATCAGCGGGGCGGTCGTCGGGCTGCTGGCATTGCTGGCGGCGAAGATTGTGCTTGCGCTGCCGGTTGAGGCGGATCGGCTTTTCGCCCAGTGGCTGGACAGGTTGCCCCGGTTCGCGGCATTGTGCGTTCTCCCCGCGGGCGCGGTTGCTGTCGCGGACTGGTTCCTGCCG
>JAGPGE010000472.1 GCA_018056145.1 Armatimonadota bacterium | reverse complement strand
CGCGCACCCATTCTCCGCGTCCGAGATCTGCCGGGCGTCAGTGTGCGCGAGGGCGCTCCGGTGATGGCCGTGATCGCCTGCGATACGGCGAAGATCGACGATCCATCCACCGAAAGCCTGGGGGAGCAGGTGCTCAAGACCCGCGCCGGGCCTGTAGCCTACATCGGCTCCACCCGCGTCTGTCAGCCGTACGGGAACGCACTACTGGGACGAGGTCTGGTGCAGGCGGCTTTCAGCAGCGAACACGCCACACTCGGGGAAATCCTGGACGCCGCGCGCAGGACCGTGCTGGAGCCTGACGCAAGCCCATTCCGGCAGCAGGCCGACGCCATGGCCGGCATGGTTCAGGGCCCCAAGAACCTTCCGGGAATGCGCCGTGATGTGGTGCGTCACTATATCCTGCTGGGCGATCCGGCCACGCGTCTTCGTCTCCCCGCGCCCCTGCCGCAGCTCAAAGCACAGCCGCGACCGGATCGCGTCGTCGTCACCGGGCGCACATCGGTCCCCAACGCAACAGGCAAGATCACCCTCTCGCGCCCACTGAGTTCAGCCATGGCGGGCACCCGCGCCGAACCCGCAACGCGCGAGCAGTACGAGGCCCGATTCCGTGCAGCTTCTCGGCTCATCATCGCCGAATCCGAGATCACCGCCAACCAGGGCAGCTTCTCCGTGGCCATTCCTCTAGATGAGCCCCTGGCGCCGGGAACCTACACCGTCCGCGCCTCCGCCTGGGACCATAGCCGCTGCGAGACCGGGTCAGTCACCCTCAATGTCCCCAATCCTTGACGCACCGGCCGTCCTGCATTGGGGGACTGGCCTCCGAACTCGAGCCGCGCCAGAGCTCGGTGCCCGTACCCGCTGCATCTGCCTCCGGCCTCGGCGGGGCGGGATGCCGCTCCTCCTCAGAACCCCCAGTCCGTCGTGGGCTGCGGTAGGCACAGAACCCGATCAAGTTCATCTAACAGTCCCGGCGGACCCTCCAGCCTGTCCGTCACCGCAAGGCCCGTTGCCGGGCGTACTCCCAGCCACAACCGCGTGAACGCATTGACCGTCGCCCGCAACGTGGGCAGCTTCACATCCGTTCCCAGCACAGCCCTGGATTCGGGGCCAAGCGTCACCGTGTACTCCCCGGATATGCCCCTCCATTTCTCGTTTTCGTCCAGGCGCCGCTCAATCGGATCCTCGAGCACCAGGTTGAACCTCGCCGTCCCATTCAGTAGATGGGTGCGCGCCAAGCAGCCCTCAAGGTCGCAGATCCGCATCTGCCACCACGCCACAGCGCCGCAATCAGTCTCGTGCTTGCCACCCTCGCGCGCGCGGTGTGTGGAGAACGGCTGCGGGATCAGGTCCTGCAGTTGGATGCCGCGCGGTTCCTGCATCCGCACCGTGTAGAACTGGTCGCCCAGGGCCTTGAGCAGCGCCAGAAGCTCCATCATCTGCGCGTATTCCCGGTAGGCCATCCAGCGCACTTCCAGTGGCCCGTGTTCCCGGCGCTCCGCGTGCAACCACATGGCGTGGGTGATCTCGCCGCTGCGGTCCCGGTATCCGAGACCGTATCCGTCCCTCTGCTCCAGCAGCCCAAGACGGGTGATCTGCGGGTTGTCGAAACTCACCGCGCCGTGCTGCTTCATCCGCCCGAGCCGCGCACGGTGCAGCGCCTCGAAGTCATCCGCTCCCAGCCTCACCGGTTTGCGCGGGACCGTGTCAATCCGCAGGTCTGCAGGGCTGAAGCTCTCGTATATCTCTCGCGCGCCAGTGCCGAATCCGAGACGATCGTAAAACCCCTGCTCAAACATCCCCAGACCCGCGACCATCGCCCCTTCCTCAGCACCCCGGGCAACCGCGGCCGACGTCAGCCTCGCCGCGAAGCCCTGCTTGCGCGCAACGTGGCTGGTCCCCACCGCCATGATGCCGCAGAACGGAATCGGCTCGCCCAGGTGATGGACCACGCCCGGGGACCGGAACGCGAAACTCTCCACATGCCCGTCCAGCTCCGCCACCAGCCCCCGGTAGGCGCTAACCACCGCCTCGCCCACCCCTTCGCGTCCAGGTTCGATCCACCCGATCTCCTCCCAGATGCGCTGAATGTCCGCGGCGTCACGCGTCGCGTCGCAGTCCCTGTATGCCAATCCCATCAACTCTTTCCCGATCCAGGATTGTCACCTGCGTGGCCCTTGTAGACTGGCCTTCCGACCGCACTAAGCCATACCGGCAGCGGTTTCGTCGCGCAGGTGCATCCGCCCTGCATCTCGCGCAATCCGCACTTGACATCCGCATTGAGTCATCCTATAGTTAGCCTGTCCTAAGTTAATTACGGGAGCCGTACATGGTCACCCATCTGTCCGACACAATGCAGGACTACCTGGAGACCATCTTCAGTCTCCAACGTTCCGAACGGGTCGTCCGCGTCAAGGAAATCGCGAAGGCAATGAACGTCAAAATGCCTTCAGTGACCAGTGCCCTTCGCACGCTCAGCGCCGAGAAGCTCGTTCGCCACGAGAAGTACGGCCATGTTGAGCTGACCCCCGAAGGCCGAGAACTCGCGGAGAGCATCCATCGCCGTCACATCACCCTGGTCGGCTTCCTACGCGACATACTCCAGCTTGATGAGAAGACCGCCGATGAGGAAGCCTGCCGTCTCGAACACGGGCTCAGCCGCGAGACCCTCCGGCGCCTACTCGGCCTCATGGAGTTCATCGAAGGCTGCCCGCGCAGTGGTGGAGACTGGCTCAAGCACATGCGCGGCCGATGGGAGCATCTCGACTGCGACCACGACTGCCGCCAGTGTGTGGAGGGCATCCAGATCCCAGACTCCGGACCCTTCGCGGCGCCGGAGATGCCCGATACGCCAATGACGCTGGACAAGCAGGAGCCCGGCTTCAAAGGCACAATCGTCCGGGTGGCGGGCAAGGGCCCTTTGCGCCGGCGACTCATGGAGATGGGCGTTACCGCGGGAACACCGGTGGAACTGGAGCGTCTTGCGCCGCTGGGCGACCCGCTGGAGATCAAGTTACGCGGATACCATCTGTCGCTGCGCAAGGAAGAGGCTGCCAATGTCTTCGTCGACGCGAACTGACTGCGTGCGGTGCGGCGCATGCATGCCCCTGAGCCTGGCGCGCTCAGGCGACCAGGTTGTCTGCGTGTCCGTGGAGGGCAGCGTCGGCTCCCGCAGGCATCTTAGCGACCTGGGAATCCTTCCAGGAACCCGCATGCAGGTGGTCAGCGGCGGCGGCCAGCCCGGCCCGGTCATCATCAATGTACGCGGCGCCAAGCTCATGCTCGGCCGCGGAATGGCCCACCGGATCATGGTCAGACCTGACTGAGCCTTTTTCTGCTGAGGCGCTCCCCGCGGCGCCGCGTTTCCCATCGAGAGTGGTGTGCCCCATGTCCCGCCCCATTGTCATCGGTCTCGCGGGCAACCCCAATGCCGGCAAGACCACAGTCTTCAACGCCCTCACCGGCGCCCACCAGCATGTGGGCAACTACCCCGGCGTGACCGTCGAGAAGAAAGAGGGCATTGCCACCCACGCGGGCCGCGAGCTGCGGATCATCGATCTCCCCGGCACCTACAGCCTCACCGCCTATTCCATGGAGGAGATCGTCGCCCGGGACTTCGTGGTGCACGAGAAGCCTGACGTCATCATCGACGTGGTTGACGCCTCCAATCTCGAACGAAACCTGTATCTCACCACCCAGTTCATCGAGCTCCAGCAGCCTACCGTCGTAGCCCTCAATATGATCGACGTCGCCGAGATGTCCGGCAAGCGAATCGATCACGAACTCCTGGGTGAACTGCTCGGAGTGCCCTTCGTCCCGTGTGTCGCGGCGCGTGGGCAGGGCATGCGGGAGTTGCTAGACGCCGCCATCCGCGTTGCCGACGAGAACCGCAAACCCGCGCTGCATATGCGATTCGGCTCCGAACTGGACTGTCACGTGGACCAGATCGAGGCCATGCTGGTCGCCAGCGAACTGCAGAGCGATGCTGCCCCGCGCTGGCTCGCCATCAAGCTGCTCGAGAACGACGCGCGGGTCCGCGAGATGGTGGAGAAGCAAGCCGCGGGTGCTGACGAGATACTCGCGGCCGTTGACTCGGCCCGCTCTCACATCGAGCGCATCGTGGGGGACGATGCGGAGGTCGCCATCGCCGACCAGCGCTACGGTCTGGCATCGGGCGCCGTGCGGCAGGCCATGCAGCACGACCAGACCCGCCGCATTGACTGGTCCGATGCAGTGGACCGCGTGCTCGTGGATCGCGTCCTGGGTCTGCCCATCTTCGTCCTGTTCATGTGGCTCATGTTCGAGATGGTCTTCCGCCTGGGCGGGCCGCCGATGGAATGGGTGGAGGCCTTCTTCGGCGCCCTCGCTAGCTACGCGTCCTCTGTCCTGCCGGATGGCGACCTCAAGTCCCTCATCGTTGACGGGATCATTGGCGGCGTCGGCGGGGTGCTCGTCTTCGTGCCCAACATCGCGCTCCTGTTTATCGCCATTTCTCTTCTCGAAGACAGTGGCTACATGGCTCGCGCAGCCTTCGTGGTCGATAAGGTCATGCACCACGTCGGCCTGCATGGCAAGAGCTTCATCCCCATGCTCATCGGTTTCGGTTGCACCGTACCGGCGGTCCTAGCGACGCGAACCCTCGACCGTGAGCGCGACCGCATCGTCACCATGATGATCGTCTCATTCATGAGTTGCGGTGCGCGACTTCCCGTGTACATCCTGCTCGCCGGCGCTTTCTTCGCGCCTCACGTCGCGGGGAAAGTGATCTTCTCCGTCTACGCCCTGGGCGTGGCCGTCGCTATGTTCATGGCCCTCGTATTCCGGTCGACCCTCCTCAAGGGCCCCACGACACCCTTCGTCATGGAACTGCCCCCCTACCGGATGCCCACCCTTCGCGGTGTCGCCATCCACGTCTGGGAGCGCGCCTGGCACTACATCAAGAAGGCGGGCACCGTCATCCTCGGATTCGCCATCGCCATGTGGGTGCTCATGTCCTACCC
>JAGPGE010000471.1 GCA_018056145.1 Armatimonadota bacterium | reverse complement strand
TGGTGACAATGTGCGGATCACGGGCGAACTGATCGTTCCGATCGCGATGGAAGAGGGCCTGCGTTTCGCGATCCGCGAGGGCGGTCACACCGTTGGCGCCGGCGTGGTCACGAAGGTTATCGAGTAGGACGACGATCCAGGAGTTAGACGGCCAGTGCTCGCGCCTGGCGGCCCTGCTGCCGGCGCGAGCATGCCCCGAGACCAGGGCCTGCCCTGGCCGGGTACTGAGTGCGGAAGGTGTTGACAGTGCCTCAGACCAAGATTATCCTCCAATGCAGTGAGTGCAAGGCGCACGGTTACGTGACCAGCAAGAATCGTCAGAACGTCCCGGATCGCCTGGCACTCAGGAAGTTCTGCCGTTCGTGCAACAAGCACACTGAACACAACGAAGCCCGCCTGCGCAAGTAGGTTCCCGCGCGGGACGCTCGTCTTGTTGGCTGGAGGCCAGGCGAGCTGGCCGGGTCAGGCGCCAGCAGGGGCGTAGCTCAATTTGGCAGAGCAACGGTCTCCAAAACCGTAGGTTGTCGGTTCGAGTCCGGCCGCCCCTGCCAGTCCGATGCAGGCACACTCGCGGGCGCAGTCGAGTGCGCCCGCCCGCCGTCTTCGACACCCGGCTCCGCGCCGGTGCTCTTCTACTCTCATTGTGACTTGCCCGGTAGCGGGCGATCCAAGGTTGGTACCAGGATGGCCACGCCGAAACCAGCGAAAGCGCCACTGCTCAGCCGCATCGCGAACCCGTTCAGGAACCTGTGGAGGTTCCTGCGGGACGTGTATTCCGAGTTGCAGCGTGTGGTCTGGCCCAGCCACGAGGAGACCTACTCGTTCACGGTCGTCATCATCCTCGCCATCACAATTGTCGCCGTCTGGGTCGGGGTTCTTGATCTGTTCTTTACAACACTCATGTCCATTCTTGGCATCTCGAAGTAGCGCAGGGCGGCGGAGCCAGCCAGGGAGCGCACCTCATGCAGTGGTTTGTCGTCCACACCCTCACCGGGAAAGAAAACAAGGTCAAGACGGCCATCGAGAAGATGGTCGAGGCCCACGATCTGGGACACCTTGTGGGGCGTATTGAGGTGCCCACCGAAACGGAAATCCGTTCAGCGGCGGGCAAGAGGCGCGAAGTCAAGCGTAAGCTGTACCCGGGATACGTGCTCGTGCAGATGCACATGAGCGACGAGTTGCGGCACCTGATCCAGCAGACAGCCGGCGTTACCCATTTCGTCGGCTCGTCGGACACTCCGGTTCCGCTGAAGGAGTCGGAAGTTTCGGACATCCTCAAGACTGTGGGTGAGGAGTCTCAGAAGCCGAAGACTATCTGGACTGTCGGTCAGGCTGTCCGCGTAACCGAAGGCCCGTTCAACGAGTTCACCGGCAAGATCGACGATGTCAATGCGGAGCGCGAGACCGTCAAGGTGCTCGTCTCCATCTTCGGTCGCGAGACACCCGTCGAGGTCGATTTCACACAGATCGAGAAGCTGTAACCGGGGCGCCCCCGATCCTGGCGGTCTTCCGCCCGGGGGGCTTTCGTGTTTCTGAGGGGTATCGAGCATGGCAAAGAAGGTTCTGGCTGTAGTCAAGCTGCACTGTCCCGCGGGGAAGGCCAATCCCGCGCCGCCCGTTGGCCCGGCGCTTGGGCAGCATGGCGTCAACATCATGGAGTTCTGCAAGACCTTCAACGAGCGGACCGCTCAGCAGATCGGTGACATCATCCCCGTGGAGATCACCGTCTACCAGGACCGCAGCTTCACATTCGTCACCAAGACCCCCCCAGCTGCCAGTCTCCTCAAGAAGGCTGCGGGTCTGGACAAAGCTTCCTCCGCTCCGAACAAGGAGAAGGTTGCCCAGATGACGTGGGCGCAGGTTCGCGAAATCGCCGAGCGCAAGATGGTTGACCTCAACGCCCGCGACGTGGACGCGGCCGCCAAGATCATTGCCGGAACAGCCCGGAGCATGGGCATCGTCGTTAGCGACTAACCACACGACCGCGGCCGAGATGGCCGCGGACGCGCCGAGTGCGCGCAATTACCACCGTCTCAGGGTGGGAGCGGCCTCCGACGCGAGGCTGCCGCCTCCAGACGACCGAGGTGCAAAATGCCCAAGCACAGCCGCCGTTTCGTCGAGTTGAACAAGCAAGTGGACAAGCAGCGGCGTTTCACTGCCCAGGAAGCCATCAGCACCCTGAAGCAGCTTTCCAATGCCAAGTTCGATGAGTCGATCGAACTGCACCTGAAGATGGGCGCCGATCCGTCCAAGGGCGACCAGACCGTGCGCGGCACAACAACGCTGCCCCACGGGACGGGCAAGGTTCCGCGGGTCGCGGTCTTTGCCGAGGGTGACGGTGCGAGGGCCGCAGAAGAAGCCGGCGCTGACCGCGTGGGTGGCGAGGACTTGGTGGCCGCGATACAGGAGGGTTGGGACGAGTTCGACATTCTCGTCGCCCAGCCCCAGATGATGCGGATCATTGGCCCTCTCGGCCGCAAGCTCGGACCGCGGATGCCCAACAAGAAGGCCGGGAACATCACTGATGATGTGGGCACCGCCGTCAAGGAACTCAAGGGCGGCAAGCTTGAGTACCGCATGGACCGCGGGGCAGGCATCCACGTGGGGATTGGGAAGGTCTCATTCAGCGAGGAGCAGTTGTTGGAGAACTTGTTCCATCTCGTGACGGTTATCCAGCGCGCCAGGCCCGCCAGCGTCACCGGTAAGTTCATTCGCGCCGCCGCGCTGTCCAGCACCATGGGGCCCGGCATGAAGCTCGACGTGGATGCTCTCATCGCGCAGACCCGTTAGGCCTTGGCACACTGACAATCGCGCCCGCTCCCAGGGGCGCATCACTGACCGTAGACAGCCGGTGCTAGCGCTTAATGGGGCGATGCCCCAGCCGGCCGAGGTCGGGCAACATGCGAGATCTCCCCGGTCCGGGGAGACGCAGGCCACCTGCACGCACAGGCGGCAGTCCCGACGCTCGGCGACTGCCGCCTTTTCGTTTGCCCGAACAGTTTGGCCAACACCGGGGACCCCGGCCGTCCAGGGGGACCACCACCGAGGAGGTGAGTAAATGCCCACACCTCAGAAAGAGGCCGTCGTCGCGGAACTGCGCGAGGCTCTCGAGAACTCCGCGGGCTTGTACCTGCTTGATTTCTCGGGCATCCCCGTGAACCAGGTCAACGCCCTCCGGGGACAGATCCTTGAGGCAGGCGGGCGGGTATTCGTCGCGAAGAACCGCCTCCTGAAGCTTGCCTTCGCCGGTACCGCCGCGGAGGGACTGGCCGACGTGCTCAAAGGCCCAACCGCTGTTATGTTCTGCGCAGCGGACCCGATCACACCGGGAAGGGCCGTCCTGGACTTTGCCAAGACGCTGACCAATGAAGCACAGCGCTGGGAGATCAAGGCGGCTTTCGTGGATGGCGTCGTCTACGACACCAATCGCGCTCGCGCCCTTGCTTCCATGCCGCCGATGGACGAGATCAAGGGCAGCGTCGTCGGCAGCATCGCCGGCCCGCTCAATGCTTTGGTCGGCACCCTCAACGGCGCCGTGTCGGAGCTGGTCTACACTCTGCAGGCCGTAGCCGACAAGCGCCAGGAACAGGCCGCGTAGCTGTGAGCACGGTCGCCGCAACAGCGCGACCGCCGGCGGCCCCAGGGGGCTGACCGGAGCAAGTCGTCTCAAGGAAATCGCCGGGCGGCTCGAACCCGCACCGGTTCACACACAGGAGGAGCGACAATGTCTGTCGACGAGATCATCGGCGCGATCAATGAGCTGACCGTTCTGCAGCTCGTGGAACTTAAGGACAAGCTGCAGGATCAGTGGGGAGTCACCGCGGCCGCCCCGGTCGCCGTGGCTGCCGCCGCTGGCGAGGCTGCACCGGCAGAGGAAGAGAAGGACTACTTCAGCGTGGTCCTCACCGACATCGGGCCGGAGAAGATCCAGGTCATCAAGGCCATCCGCGAGATCACCAACCTCGGTCTCAAGGAGGCCAAGGAGCTTGTGGAGTCCGCTCCGGCCACCGTTGCCGAAGAGGTCAACAAGGAAGACTCCGAAGCCATGAAGGCCAAGCTCGAGGGCGTCGGCGCCAAGGTCGAGCTCAAGTAGTCAGTTTCCCAGCCACAATGCAGACGCCGCGCGGATCCCGCGCGGCGTCTTTTCTTGCGGGGAGGTGATCACGGCCCGCGTGGGGAATAGCTACTCCCATACGGACGACCTGTTCCGGAATCGGTAGAGAAATGCCACTATTCGAGAACACTCACGACATCCAGCGGCTTCTCGCGCTCCTCGGCGAGTTCGACAGCGTGCCCGTTTTCACGCGCCTGTACTACGAACTCGTGGCGGCGCGCGCGAGCCGTCAGACCCCCGAGGCGCGGGAGCTGGCTGACCTTCTCGTCTGGCACCTCGAGGCCGAGGTGCGCTTCCACAGTCTGCTCAAGGGCCTTGCCGGGCGTGAGGAGATCCCCGTCACCGACATGCTGTCCCTCGCCGACAAGCGACGCATTTCCCTCCAGGAGACCCTGGACCGGGTCGATTCCCTGAAGCTGCGCAACCGCCGACACGCCGCGACCGCTCACCTCATTGCCGCGGAGTGCTGCTATCACCTGGACTCCCACGACCGCGTGGTCGCTCACCTTGAGCGCGCAGTGCAGTTGGGGGTCGATGACCCGATCTGCTATTTCGCCCTCGGGTACAACCGCTACTTGCTGGCCGAGGAGGCGTTTACCACCACCGATGTCGAGACTGGCCGGAGCGTGGTGGTCGACGAATCCCAGTATCGCACGGCGCTCCTCGACGCGGTCACTGCTTTCGAGGACGGGATCTCGGGTGGCCCCTTGGACCCTCATCTGTACTGGTGGATGGGCACCTGCCTCGAGAAAGCCGGGTTTGCGACGGCCGCTGCCCACGCCTTCGAGCAGTCCAATGGGCTGCAGGATGACGATGCGCCGCTGCAGTCTGAGCAGACCGAGGCGCCGGACCCGGGAGGCTCGCCGGGTGATAGGCGCGATGGCGCCA
>JAGPGE010000470.1 GCA_018056145.1 Armatimonadota bacterium | reverse complement strand
TCCGCGGAGTGCGCATCCTGAACAACCTTGCGTGGGAGCTCCTCACCCTCAAAGATCCAGTCCCCGTGGGCCCGCGCGACTACTCCTTCCGCCAGCCCATGAAGCGCTGGGGCTTCTTCCGCGCCACCGCGGAGATCGCCGACGGCGCCCGCGCATCGCTCTTCCTGGACGGCGAACCGGACCCGGTCCTCACCCTTGATCAGCCCGGCGAATCCACGGCCGAAGCCATGCGGATCCTGCCCGCCGGGGAGCACTCCCTGCGGATCGAGACCACCGGGCAGGCGAAGGTCCACAGTCTCGTGGTGCGTTCGGTACCCATGCTCCAGCACGCCTTCTACGGCGCGAACCCCCATATCCACCCGTATGGTCCGTATGACTGGCGGTTCCTGGCGAAGGACATTCTCCCCAATGTGAACACCATGATCGGCAATCCGGGGCCCGAGATGGACGGCTGGGTCGCTTCGGGCCGCCAGTGGATATCCATCATCGGTCTGCCGAAGCTGAAGGGCACTTCAGAGGCTGACGTGCAGGCGGCCTTCGACCACTGGTCGTCGGCGGTCGGCTTCCAGAATGAGAAGCTCAGTGGGGTCATCGTGGATGAGTTCGGGGGTGGGGATGCCGAGGTCTACGATGTCTACCGCAAGGCCGTCGAGCGCATATACGCCGACCCGCGCTTCAGGGGCAAGAGTCTCAGCCCGTACGGGGGAACTTTCCACGGCGACGACCGCAGTTCCCGTTTCGCCCGGGTCTGCGTGGATGGCGGCGGGTACATGGCCTGGGAGGTCTACCTGCCCGAACAGCCCGATGAAGCAGCCGCGCGGCAGTTAATCGCCCGCAGGATCACCGATGAGATGCCCCTGTGGCGCAAGCGGTTCCCCGACGCCCCCGGGAACATGTGCCTGGTGCTCGGGTACATGTCCCAACCCACCGAAAGCCTGAACATCGACCCGCAGGTGGACTTCAAGGTCTACATGGACATGCAGGTGAACGCCCTGGCCAACCACCCCTCGTGCTTTGGGCTCGGGGGCATCCAGGAGTACCACTCATCGTACGCCGACGAGGAGAGCGTACGCTGGGCGGGCCGGCTGTACCGGCATTACTGCATCGAGGGCAACCGCGAGCCGCTGACCGACGATCCATACGTTCTGCCGCATCTGGTCAATGCTGACTTCGACCGGGGAACTGAGGGTTGGGAGATCCAGGCGGCGGCCGAGGACTCAGTTCGCACCGCCGAACACTCCGGGTACAGTTGGCTCCAAGGACGCTACCCGCCCACCGGCAAGGGAAATACCTTCCTGATCACCCGTCGCAGCAGCGAGAAGCCAAACCGCTTCAGCCAGACCATTCGCGCCCTGCAGCCGGGACGCCTGTACTCGCTGAAGATGATCACCGCCGATTACCAGGACCTGGTGAACGAGCGGTCCGTGAAGGCCCCGCACGCCGTGAGCATCGCCATTGAGGGCGTGGAGCAACTCGACGGGCCTCGGGATTCCTTCCAGTTCACGTTCCCCAACTGCTACGCCCACCACGTCGGCAAGTTTGATGACAAGTACTCTTACTGGATGAACTACCACTGGCGGGTCTTTCGAGCGACGGCCACTCAGGCGCGCCTGACCGTGAGCGACTGGGCATCCGACCAGGACCCCGGCGGCCCCGAAGACCAGGAGCTGATGTTCAACTTCATCGAGGTGCAGCCGTACCTGGAGAGGTAATTCGGGGCAGAGGACCTGCTGCCATGTGTGAAGCGCGCACCTGTGGCGCGCCGGCCGGCTTGCGCGCGGTAGTCTACCGCCCCGCCGCCACCATCACCACCGCCTGTGCCGCAATGCCCTCTTCCCTGCCCTCAAACCCCAGTCGCTCCGTGGTGGTCGCTTTCACGCTCACACAGGCCACATCAACGCCCAGCGCACTGGCGATATTCTCGCGCATCGCTGGAATGTGCGGCGCAAGCTTCGGCCGCTGGGCAATCACCGTGGCGTCGATGTTCGCGATGCGCAGGCCCATCTCCCCCACTCTTCTGCCGGCCTCGCGCAGGAAGATCGCGCTGTCCATGTTCTTATACGTCGCGTCCGTGTCCGGGAACAGCTTGCCGATATCCCCCAGCGCCGCCGCTCCCAGGATCGCGTCCACGATCGCGTGGATCAGCACATCCGCATCGGAATGCCCTGCGAGGCCTTTTTCATGGGGTATTTCCACTCCGCCGATGATGAGCCGCCGGCCTTCAGTCAGGGCATGAACGTCGTATCCCGTGCCCACTCTGGGTGGCGTCGCATGCGGCGTCCCGCCGAGCAGGGTCTGGGCGATGGTGAGGTCCCGCGGCGTGGTGACTTTCATGTTCAGGTCCGTACACGGGTTGATATGCACCGGGTGGCCGCAGCGCTCAACGACCGATGCGTCGTCGGTCACCTGCCAACACTCGGCTTCGGCGCGACGATAGCACTCAAGGAGCAAGGGGAAGCGGAAGGTCTGGGGGGTCTGGGCTCGCCAAAGCTCGCTACGGTCCGGGGTCGCGACGACTTCACCGGAAGCGGATGCTTGCTTGATGGTGTCGGTCACCTGCGCGGCGGTGACGCAGGCCCCACGCTCCCGGGCAAGCTCGATGGAGCGCTCGATAGTGTGCCCGTCGATGAGCGGCCTTGCGCCGTCGTGGATCGCGATGATCTCCGGCGGCTCGCACTCCATCGCCAGCAGGTTTCCGTAGACCGTATCCTGCCGCCTCGCGCCCCCCGCGAGTATGTCGCAGGGCTTGGTCAGTCCGGCCGAGGCCAAAAGGTCGCGGGCGTAGTCACGGTACTGCGTGGAGACCGCCAGGAACAGCCTATCCACCAGCGGGGAGGCGTCAAAGGCCCGCAGGGACCAGGCGAACAGGGGCAGGCCGCATAGGTCCACGAACACCTTGGGCAGGTCTCCGCCGAACCGGCTGCCCGTCCCCGCCGCAACGATAAGCGCGGCGACCGGCTTCACTTCCGGTCGCGACCCTTGCGCACGGTGGAGCCCGATGCGGAATTTCCGTTCTCGTCCACCAGGTCGGAGAAGATCATCTTGCCCGCGGTGGTCTGTAGGACGCTAGTGACAACTACCGGGATCATCTGCCCCAAGTAGTCCACGCCGCCCTCCACCACAACCATGGTGCCGTCGTCCAGGTATGCCACGCCCTGCCCGGCCTCCCTGCCCTCCTTGACCACGGTCACAGTCATGTTCTCCCCAGGCAGGAACACGGGCTTCATCGCGTTGGCGAGCTCATTGACGTTGATGGTGCGAACGCCCTTGAGCTTTGCAATCTCGTTGACGCTGTAGTCATTGGTCACAACCGTCGCGCCCACGAGATCGGCAAGGCTTACCAGCCGCTGATCAACTTCCTCGGCCATGTCGAGATCGGCGGGGTAGTCCTCGAATACCGCGGTCTCCACGCCCTCCACCTGCTTGAGGCGGTTGAGCATGTCCAGCCCGCGCCGTCCACGGGCTCGCTTGAGACCGTCCGCAGACCCGGCGATATGCCGCAGTTCCTGGAGCACAAAGCCGGGGATCAGAATCCGGCCCTCCAGGAACCCCACTGCCGCAATGTCCGCGATGCGCCCGTCGATGATGATGTTGGTGTCCAGCATCTTGGGAGCGCAGGGCTCAACCCGTGCTGGCCCCACGTGCTTCTCGGGCGCCAGGCTGGGGAAGATGTACAGGATCTGCTCCTTGGCGCTCATAGAGAAGCCAATACCAAGGATGATCCCCACCACGCAGGCGGCGATGCGGATTGGCAGGCCCCAGTTCTCGCTGTTTGCGAAGGGAGTTGTGAACAGAATCGCAACAGTCAGGCCGATGAGCACACCGGCCACCGCCGCGATCTTGTCCAGCAGGGGGACCTTTTCCATCTCCGTGACCCAGGAGATGAGTTTCCGGAAGGACATGAGGCCGAACAGGAACCCGATGAGACCACCCACGACGCTGAACCCGATCCGAAACATGATCTCGTCTCGGGATTCAGCGCCTTGCAGATCCAGTTGTCGCAGGATGATATTCGCGCCGTTGTTGGCCAGGATGACCCCGACAAAGGTCATTGCGGCCACGAAAAGTGACCACAGGCCCCTAAGCAGTATCATAATAGCGCTAACCCCAGGGTGGCGGCACCCGGAAATGGAGCACCGCCGGAATGTGTATGACCAGCAATGTGTGTAAAATGCGGCAGAATATGGTTAAGACGGCGAATCAGTATGAATGATACACGGATGCGCCATGCCGGGCAAGCCCCAAACAGCCATCCGGGGCTGATACGCCTTTCACGTCAGATCTCAGTCTCCTCTCCCGGGGCGAGGACACGGCACTCAGCCCCCATGTTCCGGACCTGTTCGGCGAAGCCGGACGGGTCGGTGCGGATCGCCTCGAAAGCGTGATAGTGGGTCGGGATGACCACCTTCGGCCGCAGGAACTCCACGGCTCGAAGCGCGTCCTCCACGCCCATGGTGTAGTTGTCACCAATGGGCAGGATGGCCACGTCAAGGCCCTGCCGGCCGGGAATCAGGGCCATGTCGCCGAAAAGGCCGGTATCACCGGCGAAGTACGCCCGTCGGCCCCCGATTTCCACCAGGAATCCGCAGGCGAGGCCGGTGTACTCAATCAGGTCGTCACCCATCACCGCCGAGCCGTGGAACGCCGGAGTCAGTTTGACCGAGCCGAAGGGAAACTCCCGCCGTCCGCCAATATGCATGGAGATCGCTGCGGCGCCATGCCGGGTACAGTAGGCGCACAGCTCGGCCACTGCCACGATCGGTGCGCCCTGGGCCTTCGATAGCCCCACAGCGTCGCCGAGATGGTCGCCGTGCCCGTGGGAGGGCAGGATGAAGTCCACCCTCACGTCTTCCGGACCACAGACGGCATCCGGGTTGCCGGTGAGCCACGGGTCGAGAATGAGCGTGTGCGCACCATCGGAGAAAGTGTAGCAGGCATGTCCCAGGCTCTTTACCGTGAGCATCGCCTCGACCTCGGGTCCCGAAAATGCAAGTCGGGAAGGTAC
>JAGPGE010000016.1 GCA_018056145.1 Armatimonadota bacterium | reverse complement strand
CGGTGCCGGAGGCATCCGCAGCCGGCGCGGTAGCGGCACTGCGCTCCCGCTTGCTCTTTGGCGCCGCCTTCGCCTCGCGCTCCCGGCGCCGCTCCTCGCGGTTGCTCGCTGGCCGCGCCTTCGCCTCTTCGGTCTGCTTTGCGATCTCCCGCCGCTGCCGGTCTCGCGCTTTCTCCATGTTCGCCTGGGCGCGTGACAGGATGGCGGTCATGTCGATCTTCCGCCCGCCGAGCTCCTGCTCTTCTCCGTCCTCATCATCCCCGAGCACTGAACTGGACACGAGATTGGCGAGGGTCACCTGCCGGTCCACCAGCTGGTCGGGCAGGTCAGCCAGAAAGCGCGAGGGCCGCATGAGTTGTGGTTGCCCGTAAATCACGCGATTGTAGGCGTGGGTGAGGTACAGCAGACTCTGCGCCCGAGTCATCCCAACGTAACAGAGCCGGCGTTCCTCGGCGAGTTCGTGCTCATCCCCGAGACTGCGCTGGTGGGGGAAAATGCCCTCCTCCATGCCCACCATGAACACCACCGGGAACTCCAGCCCCTTCGACGCGTGCAGGGTCATGAGCGACACCTTGCTGCCGATTTCCTGCGCCTGATCCAGGTCCGATAGGAGCGAGATATGCTCCAGGAAGCTGCCCAGGTCGGCCTCGGGACGGTCCCGCTCGAACCGTTCGGCGAGCGAGACGAACTCGCGCAGGTCCTCGGCCTTAGTCTGGTCCTCCGCTGTCTCGCTGGTCTCCAGGGCGTGAAGGTAGCCGGACATCTCGGCCACACTGCGGCAGAGCACGGTGAGAGACTGCTCCGCGGCCACTTGCCTCAACCGCTCCATGAGATCGTGGAACTCCGCAACTGCGTCCCGGGCGCGCTGTCGCAAGTTCTCATCGGAAGCGACCACCCGTATCGCATCATACATGCTCAAACCGTTCGCCGCCGCGATGCGGTCGATATGGGAGAGGGTCTTGTCACCGATGCCCCGGGCGGGAACATTGATGATCCGGCTCAAGGACACGCCGTCCGCCGGGTTGAAAATCACCCGCAAGTAGGCGATGAAATCCTTGATTACCGCGCGCTCGTAGAAGCGGATGCCGCCCACGACTTCATACGGGATCCGCCGGCGCATCATGGCTTCCTCGAACACCCGGGACATGGCATTTGCGCGGTACAGGATGGCGTAGTCGCCGAGGCTCGTCATCCTGCAGTTCACCTGGGCCTGGATGGTCTGCGCCACCCAGTCCGCCTCCTGTTCGGCATCCACCGCCTCATACTGCACCAGGTTGTCCCCCGGACGGTTTTGGGTCCACAGTTTCTTCTCGCGCCGGTCAACATTGTGCCGGATGACCTCATAGGCGCATTCCAGTATCTTCTGAGTGGAGCGGTAGTTCTGCTCCAGCTTGATGATCTGCGCCTCGGGATACTGGCCCTCGAAGTCCAGGATCAGCCCGACGTTTGCCCCGCGCCAGCCGTAGATGCTCTGGTCGTCATCGCCCACCACGCAGACGTTCCGGCTGGCCTGCCCCAAGAGCTTGATGAACTCGTTCTGGGCGTGGTTGATGTCCTGGAACTCGTCCACGAGGATGTACCGGATGCGGTCGTGGTACGCCTTGAGGGTCTCCGGGCTCTCGCGCAGAAGCTGCACGGTGCGCATGAGCAGGTCGTCGAAATCCAGCGCATTATTGGCCCGCAGCGACTGCTGGTAACGCGGGTAGACCTGCCGCACCACCTGGTCGAAGGGTCCGCGGCTGGAGCGCCGGTACTCCTGGGGTCCGATCAGCTCGTTCTTCGCCGCGCTGATCGCCCAGTGGATTTCCACCGGTTTGTACTGCTTGCTGTCGATGTCCAGCACCGACAGCGCCTGGCGGATCAGGGAGCGCTGGTCGGACTCATCGTAGATCACGTAGTTGTCCGGGATGCCGATCGCTGACCCGTGAGCCCGCAGAATCCGGGCGCAGATGGCGTGGAACGTCCCCACCCAAAGACCCTTGCCGGCGTCTCCGGTGAGCTTGTGGATGCGCTCCTTCATCTCGCCCGCGGCCTTGTTAGTGAAAGTGACCGCGAGGATCGCTTCCGGGGGGATCTTCAGGTCGTGGACCATGTGGGCGATGCGGTACGTCAGCGCCCGGGTCTTCCCGCTGCCGGCTCCGGCGATGATGAGAACAGGTCCTTCGACCGCCTCCGCAGCCTGGCGCTGCTGAGGGTTGAGTTCGTCCAATAACGACAAAGTGAATCACCGATCTTGTGCGTGATGAACGCGGTTGAGTGTCGGGGCCTTCAGGCAACAAGGCGGGTGGCACACCCTGTTCCGCACGATGTGCGCGTTACTTCCCCGCAGGTCACCGCTCCCCCGTGGCCGCTACTCGCGCCCACACTCGCTCTGGCGCTTGAGGGCCGCTTCCACCAGACCCCGGAACAAGGGGTGCGCGCGGTTCGGCCGGGACTGGAACTCCGGGTGAAACTGGGTGGCGATGAAGAACGGATGCTCCGGATACTCGATGATCTCCACAAGGTCGCCCTCGGGCGACGTCCCCGAGAATACCAGCCCGCAGTCGGCAAGCGTCTTGCGGTACGCGTTGCTGACCTCCAGCCGGTGCCGGTGGCGCTCCTGGATTTCCGTGGTCCCGTACAAGCGCGCAGCCAAGGAGCCTTCCTGGAGCACGCACGGGTACGCGCCCAGTCGCATGGTGCCGCCCAGTTCGGTCACGTACTCTTGCTCCTTCAGGTAGATGATCACCGGGTGCGCCGCGTCCTGTTTGAACTCACGGCTGTCTGCGCCCTCGAGACCGCAGACGTTGCGGGCGAACTCAATGCAGGCTGTCTGCAGGCCGAGACACAGACCCAGGTAGGGGATGCAGTTCTCCCGCGCATAGCCGATGGCCGCGATCTTCCCCTCGATGCCCCTGTCGCCGAAACCACCGGGAACCAGCACGCCGTGCACCCCCGCCAGATGGGCTTCGGGGCCATCGCGCTCCACGTCCTCTGAATCCACGTAGCGGATTTCCACTGCACAGTCGTTAGCAATCCCGCCGTGCTTCAGCGCCTCGGTGACGGAGAGATAGGCATCCTTCAGATCCATGTACTTGCCCACCATGGCGATGGGCACGGTGCGGCTCGGGTGCTTGATGCGGTCCACCATCGCCTGCCATTCGCCCAGTTGCGCCGGCTTCGGTGGGATGCCTACTTCCTTGCAGATCAGGTCGGCGATGCCCTGCTGCTCTAGGAGCATCGGGATCTCGTACAGGCTGGCGGAGGTATCCTGCGCCTCGATGATGTGGGAAGCGGGCACGTCGCAGAAGAGCGCCAGCTTGCGCTTCGCGCCTTCATCAATAGGGCCCTGGGTCCGGGCGACGATGATATCCGGCTGGATGCCCACGCCGCGCAGTTCCCGGACGCTGTGCTGGGTCGGCTTCGTCTTCAGTTCGCCCACGGTGCCCACGAAGGGGACAAGCGTCACATGAACAAAGCACACGTTCTCCGGGCCCTCGTCAATGCGCATCTGGCGGATGGCTTCGAGGAACGGCTGGCCCTCGATGTCGCCGACGGTCCCGCCGATTTCGACGATGAGCAGTTCCGCATCCTGCTTCTTCGCAGCGAGACGAATGCGGGACTTGATCTCGTCGGTGATGTGCGGGATCACCTGGACGGTGTGCCCCAGGTAGTAGTTCCCGTCGCGCTCCTTGGCGATGACCTCGCCGTATACCTGGCCGGTGGTCACGTTCGATGCCCTGCTCAGCGGCTGGTCGATGAACCGCTCGTAGTGCCCCAGGTCCAGGTCGGTTTCGGCGCCGTCATTGGTCACAAACACCTCACCGTGCTGGAAAGGGTTCATCAGGCCCGCGTCCACGTTGATGTACGGGTCCATCTTCACGATGCCGATACGGATGCCGCGATCCTTGAGCAGGCGTCCAACGGACGCGGTGGTGATGCCTTTGCCGATCCCCGAGATAACTCCACCGGTGACGAAGACGTACTTTGCACTCATTGTCTGGCCCCTTCTATGCATGTGCTTCAGATCGTGTCCTTCGGTTCCTCGGGCGCCGCATCGGCAGGCTCCTCGGCAGGTGCGACCAGCTCGGGAGAATTCTCGGCAACGGGTTCCGGAGCAGGCGGCTCGGGCTCGGCCACAGGCTCCACACTTGTCGGCGGCTCGGGCTCGACCACAGGCTCCAGACTTGTCGGCGGCTCCGGTTCTTTGGCCGGCTCCGGTGCGGGTTCAACGGTCGCCGGGGTGTCGTCCATGACTTCCGGCACCTCAAGCTCGGGCTTGGCCTCATTGCGCAGTTTCTCGAGGGCCTCGCGGGCGGCTTCGAGTTCCGCCGCGATCTCGTCGATGCGCTTGCAGGCCGCGAGCAGGTCCAGGTTCTCAACCTTGCCCCGACGGTACAGGGCGTAGACCTTCTTGCCCATTTCCGTCACGAGGTCTTCGCGCTCGCGGTTGAGGTTCCGCATCTTCCCGCTGATCTTGCCCGCCTCAGCCCGCTGGTCGATGGCTGCTGCGAGATTGTCCACACCTTCACGGCTCTTGCGCCAAAGGTTGGCGGCCACGTTCTTGGCATCGTCCAGGAAATCCGACATCCAACTCGCCTCCCGAAAGCGGACAGGTTCCATGTTGTAAGCGCTGCGCGTCTAAGGCCACGCCAGGTGGGTCGGCCGTTCGTCGAAACGGTGCAGGCCCGCAGACGTGGCGTCTGTCATAGCCTGACAGAACTCTCTCGAGGTTATCCGCCGGGCAATCCGCGGGAACTCTGAAGCCCGGTGGCACGGGCGGTACTGGGCCATGATGTTGACGTAGGTGTCCCTGCTCAAGGACGCCAGAAACCCCGCCACCCCGGCGGTTCCCGCCAGGTTCTCAGGCAAGACCAGATGCCTCACCAGCAACCCGCGGGTCGCGACTCCCCTGCGGTCAAGGACTAGGTCGCCCACTTGCCTGTGCATCTCGGTGATGGCTTCCCGCATGCGCTGCGGATAGTCAGGCACGCCCGACAGCTCCCGCCCCACCGCGGCGTCCCAGTACTTCGCATCGGGCATGTAGATATCCACAATGCCGTCCAGGAGCCGCAGGGCCTCCGCGCTCTCATACCCGCCGCAGTTCCAGACCAGCGGCAGGCGAAGCCCCTGCCTGGCCGCGATCCCCACCGTCTCCACCAGTTGCGGTGCGAAATGCGTGGGGGTCACGAAGTTGATATTGTGGCAGCCCTGCTCCTGCAGGTCGAGCATGACTTGCGCCAGCGCGGCGCAGGACATCGGCCTGCCCCGGCGCAGGTGGCTGATGTCGTAGTTCTGGCAGAAGACGCAGCCAAGATTGCATCCGGCAAAGAAGATCGTGCCGGATCCTCCAGACCCCACAAGTGGGCGCTCTTCGCCGAAATGCGGCCCTGACCCGGACACAACCGCCCGATCCAGACCGCCGCAGAACCCTGCTTCGCCCGAGAGCCGATCGACGCCACATTCCCGCGGGCACAGGCGGCAGGGCGACAACAGCGCTTTCAGGCCCGCCAGCTTCTCCTCGAAGCCCCCGTGCTCGATGGCTTCGAGGTATGCGGGTCTCATGGCCTCACAAGCCCCAGCGCTGACAGCTGCGACACAATCCCGCCCATGGCCTCGTATGCGGTGACGTCGAACCGCATGGGCGTAACGGAGATGAAGCCGGCCTGTGTGGCGCCGATGTCGGTGTCTTCGGTGGCGTCGGCTTCCCGTGCTTCCCCGCTGAACCAGTAATAGGGCACGCCTCGCGGGTCCTCGCGGCGCTCCAGGAAGTTCTCGTACGACCGCCGGCCCAGACGCGTGACCCGCACGCCCCGGATCTCTTCGGGCGGCAGACTGGGCACGTTCACGTTCAACACCATGTCCGGCGGTAGGTCCATGGTGGCGCAGGCCGGGCCGAACTGCGTTGCGAACTGCGCCGCCGCCCGGAAATCACAGTCGCGGTAGGCCGTCACCGACACCGCGACACTGCGAATGCCGTGCAGGGAAGCCTCCATCGCCGCCGCAACCGTACCCGAGTAGAAGACCTCTTCGCCCAGATTGGCTCCGGCGTTGATCCCCGACACCACCAGGTCGAAGGGCTCTTCCTCCTGCAGGCAGCCAAGAACGACACAATCCGCCGGAGTACCGCTCACGGAGTATGCCCGCACATCCGCGCCGTCAATGCGCGCTTCCCGGATACGCAGGGGCTTGTGCAGCGTAATTGCGTGCCCGCTGCAGCTCTGTTCGCGCTCCGGGGCGAACACGACGACTTCGCCCAGCGCGGCCAGCTCCGAGGCCAGTGCCCGCAGGCCCGGTGCGTATACTCCGTCGTCATTTGTGATCAATATGCGCATGTCAGTCGAAAACCACCGTCTCCAGCCTCGCAACGTCCGGGTGCTCGCGGATCGCTTGGAGCACCTCGGGCGATGGGTCCTGCAGAACTCGGATCACCAGCAGGCCGCGGTCGTCAATGATTTCGTGGCCCACCTGGATACTGGCGATGCCCACCCCTGCGTCACCGAGGGTCGTGCCCACCGCGCCGATGAACCCCGGCGTCCCTGGCCGATCCTTCCAGACGAGGATGATCGTTCCCTCCGGGCGCATATCCACCGCATACCCGGCGATGCGCAGGATTCTGGGCTGGTCGCCTTCCAGCACCGCTCCCGCAAGCTCGCACAGGAAGCCTTCCCCTGTGATGCCCGCCTCGAGATAGCGCGAGTATCCAGGGTCCTCAGCCAGTGCGCCATGGAGCACCTCGATGCCGCGCTCACGCGCGACCACCGGCGCGTTCACCTCGTTCACCCGCTGGTCGATCTTCCCCGACAGCATTCGCGCCACAACGGTGTGCGCCAGGAGCGGCATGCCCTGAACTGGCGCGCCTGCCCCGGCGTCCACCTTCACCGACCGTGCGGCGCTGGTCACCAGCACGTTCGCGAGTGTCCCCAGGTGCCGTGCCACCAACAGGTATGGGCTGAGCTGGTCCATCAGTTCCGCGGGGAGCGCCGGCACATTCACCGGCGAACTGGGCGGCAATCCGGCCAGCACATCCAGCACTTGCGCCGCCGCGTCCAGTACTACCGTCTCCTGCGCCTCGCTGGTGGAGGCGCCCAGATGCGGCGTTGCGATGACATGCGGGTGTCCGACCAGGCCCGCGTTCACCTGGGGCTCGCCCACGAAGACATCCAGCGCGGCCCCGGCGACGCTGCTCGCCTGAAGCGCCTGCAGAAGCGCGTCTTCGTCGATGATCCCCCCACGCGCGCAATTGACCACCACGGCATGGTTCGGCAACAGGTCCAGTTCCCGCGCCCCGATCATGCCCCGCGTCTCTTCAGTGAGGGGCACGTGGACGGTCAGGAAGTCACTCTGGGCCAGCAGTTGGTCGAGTGGGGCAGAGGTGGCGCCGAGCTTGCGGATATGCTCTTCCGCAGCGTAGGGGTCGAAGGCGACGACGTTCATCCCCAGCGCTCTGGCGCGTCGGGCGACCTCAGCCCCGATGTTCCCCAGACCCACGATGCCCAGCGTCTTGCCCAGTACCTGGCGTCCCATGAAGCTCTTGCGGTCGAACCGCCCCTGTTTCATGGATGCGTCGGCCTGCGGGATATTCCGCGCCGCCGCGAGCAGCATCGCGAGGGTGTGCTCAGCCGCGGCCAGCACGTTCCCCGCGGGGCTGTTTACCACCAGCACCCCGCAGCGCGTGGCCGCGTCGACATCGATGTTGTCCACACCCACGCCGGCCCGGGCCACCACTTTCAGGCCCCGGCAAGCCTCGAGCACGGGTGCGGTCACTTTCGTGGCGCTGCGGACGATGAGTGCCTGGCAGCCCTCCAGGGCCGCAATCAGCGCCTGCTCGTCTAGGCTCCCCGCTTCCACCACGTCTGCCCGGGTGCGCAGGAACTCCACGCCCGACGCCGCCACATTGTCGCACACCAGTACCCGCGGCCTCATGACTGTGACCAGACCTCCCGCAGCGCTTTCTCGCCGGCCTCCGGGTCGCACGAATGCCCCAGGCTGGCTAGGGTCTCGCCTGTTGCACGCACCGTGCGCGCCAGCATTTCCTCGTCGAACCAGCCCATATGCCCGATCCTGAAGATCTTGCCCTTCAGTTCACTCTGCCCGTCGGAGATCACGATCTGGTGGTTCGCCGCCAGACGCTTTACCACATCCGAAGACGAAAGCCCCTCGGGCGACTTGATCGCGGTGACCACATTGCTCGCATACGCGGGGTCCGCGAACAATTCCAGGCCCAGCGCCTGCATGGCGAGGCGCACGGACCTACCTGCCCTCGCATGGCGCGCGTAGACGTTCTCGATGCCCTCTCCCAGGATCAGCTCAAGGGATGCCCCCAGGCCCTGAATCAGGTTGACCGCGGGTGTGAAAGGCGTCTGGCCCTTGGCCAGTGACTTCCGTGCCGCGGGCAAGTCGAAGTAGAAGCGCGGCGTCTTGCTCTTCTCCGCGATCTCCCATGCCCGCTGGGAGAGAGACACGAAGGATAGCCCGGGCGGGAGCATGAAGGCCTTTTGGGAGCCGGAGACCACTGCGTCCAGGCCCCACTCGTCCGTGCGCACCGGCACCCCGCCCATCCCGCTCACGCAGTCGACGATGGTCAGGCAACGATGATCCCGAGCGATCTTCGCCAGCGTGGCCACATTCTGGGTCACGCCGGTTGAGGTCTCGTTCTGCACGAACAGCACGGCCTTGAACGGTTTGCGCGCCAGGACATCCGCGAGCTGGTGAGGCTCGGCGGCGCGCCCGGGTTCGACGTCAAGCGTCGTCACCAGCGCTCCAAAGCGTGCCGCGATCTCGGCCATCCGCTCGCCGAACTTCCCGCCGCGCACCACAAGCACCCGGTCGTCGGGGTTGATGAGGTTGACGATGGCTGCCTCGACGCCCCCGGTGCCCGATGATGCGAGGATGATTACATCGTTTTTCGTCTGGAACACAACCTGCAGGCCCCGGTTGCAGCCGTCTAGGAGCCCCATGAAGCCCGGCCCGCGGTGGTACATGCTGGGCGCGCCAATGGCCGCCCGGACTTCGGGCGGCAGATTGGTCGGCCCTGGAATCATCAGCAATGGCTCTGGTTGGCTCACCGGACAAGGACCTCTCCAATGTGCTTGCAGCCCGCGCCGACGGTTACCCCGGCGCCAAGAATGCAGTCTTCAATGCTCGCTCCCGGCTCGACGGTCACGTCTTCCCACAGGATAGAGCCCTGGACGCGCGCCCCGGTGCCGACTGTGCCACGCGCGCCAATGCACACATCCGGACCTACTCGCGCGCCATCCTCAATGTGTACGCCCTCAGCCAGCGCCACCGGCGGTTCAATGTCCTCCCGGCGAGCCCTGGCAGACGGGTCGGTCTCTCCCTGCATCCACGGGATCGCGCCCCGCAGCAGGTCGCGGCTGGTCTGCAGGTACGACTCAACCGTCCCGACGTCCGCCCAGTAGCCTTGCTGCTCGGGAGTGAACCCAAACAGCAGGCAGCCCTCTTCTAGCAGACCGGGGAACAACTGGGTCTCGTTGGACCACTCGGTGTGCGCCGGGACACGGAGCAACGCGTCGGGCTCCATGAGATAGACCCCGCTGTTCACGGTATTCCGCCTGGTCTCGTCCGCTTCCTGCTTTTCGCGGAAGGCCACGACCCGACCGGAGTCGTCGCACTGGATCAGCCCGAAACGCCGGATATCCTCCACCCGTCGCAGGCAGAAACTCACCATTGCACCCGCCCGCAGGTGGGCTTCGGCGAAGGCGGACAGGTCCACGTCGTACACCAGGTCCCCGTTCATCGCCACGAAAGGCCCGTTCAGCATGTCCAGGGCGTTCCGCAGGCCGCCTGCGGTTCCGAGAGCACTGGGCTCTTCCACATACCGCAGGCTTACCCCCCAACGCGCCCCGTCACCCAGGGCGTCCTGGAGAACAGCCGCGCGGTACCCGACCGAAAGTATCACGTCGGTAATGCCGTGTCGCGCCAGCAGGCGCAGTTCGCAGGCCAGCAGGGGCTCGTTCAGCACGGGTACAAGGGCCTTGGGGCGGTCACAGGTCAGGGGACGCAGCCGCGTGCCCTGTCCACCCACCAGCAAGACCGCCTGTTTGACGGAGGCCCTCAAGTCGGCACCTCGGATACTCCGAACCAGTACTGTCCCGGGCTGATGCCAGCCTCTAGCCTACTGGGCCGCTCGAACAGCCTGGAGACGGAGTTGGACCCCTCGGGTCCCATTGTACTCATTGATCTCGGGAGTATGGCAGATATCGATGGTGGATCCCCGGTCGATCCAGTCGGCCTCGGGCCCCATCCCGAACCCGATACAGTCCACCGGGCGGTCGCCCTGGCTCACGAAGAGTTTCAGGTGCTGATTGTCCCTCCCCACAGTCCGCACATCCAGCACATCCACCCCATGGGTCACAAACAGCGGCGCCGGGTTGGCCTGTCCGAAGGGCTCAAGTTGCGCCAGACCCTCCAGCAGTTCCGCGTCCACCTCGTCCAGCAGCACCTCAGCGTCGGTCTCCACCCGGGGCTGCAGGTCTTCCATACGCAGGGATTCAGCTGCCAGACAGTTCAGGCGCTTGCGGAAGTCCGCCAGATTCTCAACGCGCAGGCTCATTCCGGCCGCCAGAGCATGCCCACCGTGGGACAGCAACAGGTCGGTGCAGCCCTGCAGTGCCTGGCTGATATCGAACCCGTTGACGCTGCGGGCCGATCCCCGTGCCTCGCCGTTCTCCTGCACCATGAGGATCGCCGGGCGCGAGTGGGTCTCCATGATCTTCGAGGCCACGATGCCCACAACGCCCACGTGCCATTCGGGCGACGCCAGGACCACCACGTGCTCGCTGTCGAAGTCCACCTCTTCCTCGATCATCTCTAGGGCATCCCGGTAGATGCGCTCCTGCACCCGCTGGCGCTCGCGATTGGCATTGTCCAGGTGCAGGGCCAGTCGCGTCGCGGCCTCCGGGTCGTTGGTCAGAAGCAGTTCCAGGGCATCGGTTGCATCGCCCATCCTACCCGCGGCGTTCATGCGCGGGGCGATTCTGAACGCCACGTCGGACGCCCGGATGTCTCCGTCTACGTTACACAGCCGCATCAGGGCCTGCAGACCCACCTTGCGCGTGCCTGCCATGGTTTTGAGACCGTGACTGGCCAGGATCCGGTTCTCGCCGACCAACGGGACCACATCGGCGATGGTTCCCAAGGCCACGAGGTCCAGGAATGCCCTCTGCAGCGACTCCTGGGGAACGTCCAGGAGGGTGCAGACGGCCGACGCAGTCTTGAAGCACAGGCCTACGGACGCCAGATCGCGCTCGGGGTAGGTTGCGTCGGCGCGCTTGGGGTCAACGATCGCGTTGGCGTCCGGCAGGCTGCCATCGGGCTCGTGGTGATCGATGACCACCACATCCATGCCCAGGCGCCGTCCCTCCGCCACCGCTTCGAAGCCGGTGACGCCGCAGTCCACCGCTATTGCGAGATGCGCACCCAGCCGCGCGGCTTCGCGCATCGCCTCCACGCTCAGCCCGTAGTGGTCAATCTGGCGATGGGGCAAGTGGTACTGTACGTCCGCTCCGAGTTTCGACAAGAACCGCACCATTAGGGCGGAACCGGTGATCCCATCCACATCATAGTCGCCATGGACCAGGACGGTCTCGTGATTCTCGATGGCCTGGGCGATTCGCCGGGCGGCGATATCCATATCGGGCAACAGGAACGGGTCGTGGAGGTCGGTCAGCGCGGGGTGCAGGAAGCGGCGGGCGTGGTCCGGAGTGGCTATGCCGCGGCGGCGCATGACGCCCGCGATGACCGGGTGAACCCCCAGTTCGCGGGCCATCTGCGCTTCAAAGTCAAAGTCTCTTGGCGCGGCGTCCCATGCGGGTGTGCATGCAGGCATATGTACCGGATTCCAGTGTCTTCCTTTGGGGTGCAGTATACGGTAGACGCCGGATCGAGTCAAACACACCTCCCAGGCCGGCTTCCCGGCTTGACTTGCCCAAGATCGCGCCCTTATAGTCTACGCAGAACGAGTGTGCTATAATGTCGCCAGCGTGCTTCGGGGGCCGTTTTCGCACGCCTGTCGGACCCCAGCGGCGAATCGCCGCAGCACTTGCAGTCCACCGACTACAGACAATGCAGACACCTCGAGCTGGGGAGGACGAGTACATGTTCCGCAGGGCCACGCACAGGGCCGGCTTCGGAAGGGTTGCCCTTCTCGTAGCCCTCTTGGCCTCTTGCAGCGCTGGATCCTCCTTCGCGGCAAGTCTCAAGGACGACCAGCCCTCCCGCGACTCAGCGCTGGCGCAGGCTGCCTCATCAAAATCACCCCGGACCACGGGCGCACAGCCCGCGGCCGTCATCACGCCGCGTTTTTCCGTGGATAGAGACTACCGTCTGAGCGCCGGCGATGTGGTGCAGATCGTGGTCTTCAACGAGCCTACGCTCTCCACCGCCGCGCGCATTGGCCCCGGTGGATCCATACCGATGCCCCTCCTCGGCCAGGTCGGCCTGCGCGGGATGAGCCTGCGCGAAGCGGAAGCCTTCCTGGTCAAACGCCTCAGCACACTTGTGCGCAAACCATCGGTAACGGTAACCGTGGACGAGATCAGTTCGATCCGCAAGGTCTACGTATCCGGCGAACTGTCCCGCAACGGGGCAGTGACATTGCCCTTCGGCTCAACCCTCACCGATGCCGTGGCCGCCGCCGGTCCCGGACCGTACGCCGACCTGCGCCGGGTGCGCCTCACACACCCTGGCGGGAAGCCTATCGATGTGGACTGCAGCGGCCTTCGGGGCGAAGGCGGTCTCGGGCACGAACATCGCGTCGAGTATGGCGATACGGTCTATGTCCCGCGCGTGCGCGAGGAAGTCATGATCCTGGGCGAGGTCCAAGCGCCCGGCAGTCTCCTGCTCCCCGTGGACCGCGAAGTCCGGGTCCTGGACGCCCTGCGCATGTCCCAGGGTTTCTCTCCCATCGCTGACCGATCCCGCGCCATCCTTCTGCGTGCCGATGCCGACCCGCTAGAGATCGACCTGGAGGCGCTCCTGAAGGGCGGCAGCACCAGCCAGAATCATGTACTCCAGGGGGGAGACGTGCTCGTGGTGCATGAGGCCGGCAGCATCTCGGTGGTCGGGCAGGTCAATACTCCCCAGGTCTTCCGCATGGGGACCCCGATCCCGGTTCTGCAGGGTCTCGCAGCCGCCGGCGGCCCCACTGCCACCGCAGACCTGAGCCGCGCCGAGATCATCCGGGCCGGCAAGAGCATCAGCGTGGACCTGCAGCGGTTCATCGAAGCCGGGCAGGCCCCCGAGGAATCCTCACTGCTTCCCGGTGACGTGCTGGTGATCCCCGAGGGCGTCTCTCAGACGCTGCTGGTCATGGGGGCGCTGGGCCGCACTGGGACCTTCAACCTGCGCGGAGTGACTGAGCGCGACCTGCTCCGCATCATCACCACCGCGGGTCCCGGCCCCGGAAGCGACCTGACCAGGGTCACCATCTACCGCGGCAAGGAGACCCTGGTCCGCAATCTTCAGGCGCTCATGGACGACGGCGATCTGTCCCAGAACCTCGACCTCCAACCCGGAGACATGGTCATGGTGCCGCCCCGGGAGATTGACAGCGTGCTCGTCACCGGCGCCGTCTCCCGCCAGGGCGTGCTCCAGATCGCCCGCGACGAAGACCACGATCTTCTGCGCATCGTCACCATTTCAGGTCCGGGCATCGGCTCCAACCTGAAGCGCGTCACCATCCACCGGGACGGCGAGACGATCATCCGCGACCTGAAAGCCGCGGTGGACGATGGCCGCATGGAGAACAGCCTCCTGGTGGAGGATGGGGACGTCATCGTCGTGCCCGAAATCGACGAGAACGTGGTCTTGTCCGGCGCCATCGAGCGCGGCGGGATCATACGCCTCGTGGATGATGACTGGCGCGATCTGGGCCGCCTGATCCTGATGTCCGGTCCGCTCCCGTATGCCGATCTCACCCGAGTAATGGTTAGCCGCGGCGGCAAGCAGACCCAGGTCAATGTCAAGCCGTACATAGAGGAGGGCAACCGCGCGGCCACCCTCGCCCTGGAAGACGGGGACATGATCCGCGTCCCCGTGGTCGAGGACAGCATCATGCTTACCGGTGCGCTCAGTCGGGGCGGTGTGCTCAGGCTCGTGCCAACGCTTGACCGGGACCTCGCCAGCCTGATCCTGGCCGCCGGACCCATGCCCCAGGCCGACCTTGAGCACGTCACCGTCCATCGCGGGCAGGACAAGATCGTCCGCAACCTGCTGGCGATGATCCAGGATGGCGACCGCACCCAGTCCATGTACGTCGAGCCGGGGGACATCATCACAGTCCCCGCACGGGAACTGCGCAATATTCTAATCACCGGCGCGGTTGCCCAGGCCGGCCTTCTCACCGTTGCGGATGACCCGCGCAGAGACCTCGCCCGGCTGGTGACCCTCGCAGGTCCCCTGCCCAACGCGGACCTCACCCGGGTGAAAGTCCACCGCGGCGGCAGCACCACGGAACGCGACATCAAGGCTTTCATCGACACCGGGCTGGAAGCCTACTCGCTCCAGCTTGAGGACGGCGACGTGGTTGTGGTGCCGCGCGTGGAGCACACTGTCCTGGTCATGGGCGCGGTTGCCCGCTACGGCAGCATCCAGCTCTTCGATGACAAACAGCGCGATCTCATGCGCGTGGTCACCCTCGCCGGGCCGATGCCCAACGCGAATCTGGCCAAGGTCACCATTTTCCGCGGCGAACAGCAGATCGAGCGTGACCTGGAGAAGCTATACGAGACCGGCGACCTATCCCAGAGCTTCCTGCTGGAGGATGGGGACATCATAAAGGTCCCGGCATACGAGGACAGCGTTCTGTTGGCCGGCGCCGCGGGACGCACCGGCGTCCTCGCCCTTGGCGACAAAGACACCCGGGATCTTGCCCGGCTCGTCGCCGCATCCGGACCGGCTGCTTTCGCCGACCTGCGCCGGGTGACCGTGCATCGCGGTGGGGAGAAGATCACCCGGGACGTTCAGGCCTACCTGTACGAGGGTGACACCTCGCAGACCCTCCAGCTTGAGGACGGCGACCTTGTTGTCATCCCCATCGACCGCGGGACGGCGCTCATCACCGGCGCGGTCCAGCGCGCGGGGCAGATGCGGGTCTCCGACCCCGAGAACCGCAGGCTGGTGGATACCGTGCTGGCATCCGGCCCGCTGCCCAATGCGGACCTGAAGCGGGTCACGGTCTTCCGGGGCGAAGAGCAGTTCGTGTACAACCTCGAGGGTCTGGTTGAGGAGGGTGTGCCGGTGCCCGCGGATGCCGAGGTTCTGCCCGGCGACCGCATCCTCGTCCCGGGCCTGGATACCGTGAGCGTCCTGGTCACCGGCGCCGTCCAGCGTCGCGGGACCATCGAGCTGGTGACCGAAGAGCAGCGCGATCTCGCCCGGGTGGTGACCGCGTCCGGCTGGGACCCCATGGCCGACCTGACCAATGTCACCGTCCACCGCGGCGATGAGGTGATCGTGCGCAACCTGCGCGCTTACTTCGACCAGGGCGACACCAGCCAGACGCTGCTTCTCGAAGACGGCGACCGGGTGCTCGTGCCCCAACTCGGCACGGGGAGCATCATCATCACTGGTCAGGTCATGCGCTCTGGCGTTGTGCCCCAGGAAGTCGGGCGCAGCAATGATCTGTTCGCCACCGTGACCCTCGCGGGCCCGAACCGGCCTACCGCCGACCTGTCCCGCGTCACTGTCTACCGGAAGGGCGAGAAGATCGTCCGGGACCTCACCCGGCTTGAGGAAGAGGGCGACACGTCGCAGAACATCATGCTCGAGCCGGGAGATATCGTCCATGTGCCGATGGCGACCGAGACTGTGGTGTTCGCGGGCGAGGTGGCAAGGCCCGGCGCGCTCAGCATCCACGGCGCGAAGGAGCGCGACCTGGTGCGCTTGCTTCCCCTCGCCTCGCCCAATCCCGAAGGCGGCCTGGACCGCGTGACCATCTACCGCGAAGGGGAGGCAATCGTCCGCAATTACCGCGCCCTTGTGGAAGAGGGCGACATGACCCAGAACATCGAACTCCAGCCCGGCGACCTGGTGTATGTCCCGGCGGACGACGTCAATAACATCATGGTCCTCGGCGCCCTGCAGCGCAATGGCGCCGTGAACATCCGCGACAAGGCCAACCGCGACCTGCTGCGAGTGGTCACGCTCATGCAGCCCCTGGCCACTGCCGATCTGACCCGTGTGACCGTATACCGACCGGATCAGGAGCCGATCTACAGGGACCTCAGGCTCCTGCAAGACGAGGGCGCGCTGGACCAGACCATGGACCTACAGCCCGGCGACGTAGTGGTTGTGCCGGCAATGGATGAGATCTACGTCCTCGGCGCGGTGGCACGGCCTGGCCCGTATCCGCTGGACCCGGAATGGGGCATCATGGACATCGTGAGCCGCGCTGCCCTGACCCAAGGCGCTCAGCAACGGGTAGTCATGATTCGGAAGCGTCCCGACGGTACGACGGAACACACCGAGATCAACCTCGCGAGACTCCGGCAGGGCAAAGTGCCCGATCCGGTCAAGGTCAAGCCCGGCGACATTTTCTACGTCCCGCCGCGCGCTCCACAACGTGGTGATCTGTGGCGCACGCTCCGAGATTCTTTCTGGATCGTGAGCGCAGTCGTGAACCTGTTCGACTGACGCAGTTGGCCCGATCTGACACGAACAAAAGAGAGCCCGCCTTCCGGTTCCAGAAGGCGGGCTCTTTTCGTCCGTCGACAGTGGCCTACAATGCGCGGACTTCGGCCAACCGGTCCGTGAAAGCCTTCCGCAGGAGTGCCAGTTCGCCACCCACGATCAGCATGTTCGCCCCTGCCTGCTTCCACCGCGCGGCCATAGTCATGGTCGGGCAGGTGCTCGAAGAGATCTTCCCGTTCGCCCGGGCAATCCGGATGATGTGTTCGCCGGCCGCGAGAAGCTCTTCATTGTCCCAGTCGGACGGAATGCCCTTGTCCAGCGACATGTCGCCCGGCCCGTAGAAGAGCCCGTCCACCCCCTCGATCGCCGCAATCTCCTCAACACTGTCCAGCGCCTCCTGGGACTCAATCTGCACCAGCAGCACCGTCTCGCGATTGGCGTTCTCCAGGATTTCGTTGGGAGTCGGCGCCATGGCGCCGTAACCCAGGCCGCGGCTGCCCGTGTTGTACCCGCGCTTGCCCAGGGGCGGGAACTTGGCCCACTCAGCCACCGCCGCTGCCTGCTCAACCGTGTGGACCTGGGGCACGAGGACGATCTTCGCCCCTGCCTCCAGCGGGCGGAGAACCCAGGGCCGGCTGGGGTCCGCCGTGCGCGCCAGTGACAGGATGCCATGGAGTTCGGCTGCCCGGCACAGGTGCTCCAGTTGCATGACATCCAAAGCGGAGTGCTCCACCTCGAGCCAGACGAAATCGCAACCCGCCAGCGCCGCGATCTCGACGGCGGCCGGCGATGCAGACGCCAGTGATGGCCCGTAGAGTGTGGGGCCACTGAAGATTCGCTCTCGGAGCGTCGGTTGGTCGGACAAGGACCTGGTCCCCTTTCGGTGCGCGGCTTATGCTCTCAGCAGCGGTTCGTGCCTATTATTTCGCCGGGCGCGCAGGATTGCCTTCCCCCAAGGATGAAACTACCCGGCGAGGTGATTCGACGATGCTCGAGATACACAGTAACCATATTCGGTTCGCAGTTAGCGCAGACGGGGCACGCTTCGAACTCGGCTTCCCTGGCGAAGCGGCGCTCATCAGTGGCGACCGCGGTCTGTTCCGCGCCATCGCAGGAAAGGGCAATCGGCACGAGGCCGCTGCCGATGCCCCGATTCTCGCCGCGCGGGTCGAGACGCGGGAAGATCAGCTTGCCGTCGTCTATGAGAGCGTCTCGCTGGGCGGTGCAACCGTGCCCCTCGCGGTTCAGCTCACGTTCCGCATCATCGGCGACTGCCTGGAATGCCGCGCGTCGCTGGACAACCCCGGCGACATCACGGTGGAGGAGTTCTGGTTCCCGCTCATCGGCCTGTTCGCAGGTCTGTCTGATGACCCATCCAACGATATTCTCATTCGACCGGACGGTTTCGGCAGGCGAATCCCCAACCCGTCGGCGCACCTGGCTTCCCTCCACACCGGGTATATGGCGCCCGATCAGGTTCACATCCTTGACTGTGGCTTCTACCCCGGCGGGCCGATGAGCATGCCCTGGTTCGGCATCTACGGCCAGCGCGCGTCGCTCTCCATCTTCTCCCTGGATTCCTCGTTTCAGACCACCGGACTCCTGCAGGTGCTGGACACTCCCACCGGAATGATGTCCGCCGGAATCGCCCGCTACCCCTTCGTCGAAACCGGGCGCTGGGATGCCCCACTATCCGTGGTCCGCCTTCATCGCGGAGACTGGCATACGGACGCCCGTTTCTACCGTTCCTGGGTGGACAAGGCCTGGTGGTCCCAGGCGCCGCGCCCGGACTGGGTCAACCGCATGCACGGCTGGCAGCGGATCATCATGAAGCACCAGTATGGCGAGATCTTCTACCGGTATGAGGATCTCGTTGACTGCTTCGAAGCGGGCCGGAAGTACGGGATCGACGCCCTTCTGGTCTTCGGCTGGTTCCAGGGCGGGCATGACAACGGGTACCCGGAGTATTTCGCGGATGAGGAACTGGGCGGTGAGCAGGCCCTGCGCGACGCCATCGCCGAGGTGCGCAGGCGCGGCGGCAGGATTTTGCTCTACGCGAACGGCCATATCATCGACGTGGACACTGACTTCTACAAAACCGTGGGGCAGCGCATTTCGCTGAAGACCTCCCAGGGAAGCGAGTACCGGGAGCACTACAAGTTTTCGGGCGACGGCACCTACCTGCGGCACTTCGGGGCCAAGGCTTTCGCGGCGGCCTGCCAGTCAACCGATGAATGGCGCGAGAAACTGATCGAGATCGGCCTGCGCATGGCGGATCTGGGCGCGGATTCCATCTTCTTCGACCAGATGGGTGGTCACGTGCCGTACCTGTGCTTCGACAAATCCCACCCGCATCCGGGCCCGGCATTCGCCCAGGGACCGGGCAAGGATCGGAACATGCAGGAGATGCGTCGGCGGGTGGTCGAGCCCCGGCCTGGTCTGGCTTTCGGGACGGAACTGGTCTCGGACTGCCTGGTGCGCCACGCGGACTACGTTCACACTGCCACCTACGGCATGTCCCCGGGGCCACAGACGCTGCCGGAAGTGTTCCTCTACACCTTCCCGGAGATCATCCTGAGCTGCCGCGAAATCCGCGACGAGCGCGACCACGAGCGCCGCATGCACTGGGCATTCACCAATGGCTGGATCTTCGACGTGGAAATCTGGCGCTGTCGGGGGGACCTGCGCGATGCCCCGGCCTACGGCGAGTATATGCAGCGCCTGATAGCCCTGCGTGATCGCTGGCCTGAGCTTCTCATGACCGGGCGCTTCACCGACCAGGACAGTTTTGAGCCAGGCACCGATCTCCTGCGGATCAAGGGGTTCGAGAGTGCCGATGGCCTGGCGGTCGTGGGCTGGAACGACACGGGCGAGCACGTACCGTTCGCGCCGGAAGTCGACACCGGCTGGGTGTTCGAGGAAGGCGCCACACCGTTCGCCACGTTCAAACCGGGCGACTCCCTGCCCCCGCAATCCATCGCGGTTCTCGTCTACAGGAAGGGTGGGAAATAAGCATGCTTCTCAAAGACAAGGTGGCGCTGGTGACCGGCGCGTCCCGGGGAATCGGCCGCGGAATCGCCCTGGAAATGGCCCGCGAGGGGGCCGCGATGGCCATCTGCCACCGCAACTCGGCGGAGCAGGCTGACGAGGTCGCGGGGCAGGTCCGGGAGTTCGGGGTACCATGCCTCGTTCTCCAAGCCGACGTTTCCAGCGCGGGTGATGTCTCCCGCCTCTTCGATGCCGTCCGCTCCGAGTACGGCCGCCTAGACGTGCTGGTCAACAATGCGGGCACTTCCCAGCCGAAGACGATCCTGGAGATGACCGAAGAGGACTGGGACTTCATCATCGACACCAACCTGAAGTCCACGTTCCTTTGCTGCCGGGCCGCGGTGCCGATCATGCGCGACCTCGGCGGCGGGCGCATCATCAATATGACCTCCATCGTGTCCCGGCGGGGCGCACTGTACGGGCATGTCCACTATGCGGCGAGCAAGGGCGGGATCAATGCCTTCACCATGACCCTCGCCCGGGACGTGGCGAAGTACGGGATCATCGTGAACGCGGTTGCGCCGGGGATCGTGGAGACCGAACTGCTGCACGAGACGGTGGGCGACGAGCGCATCGCCCAGCTGTCCTCGGAGATCCCGCTGGGACTGGGCACGGTCGAGGACATCGGCCGCGCCTGCGTCTATCTTGCGTCCGACCTGTGCACACAGATGACCGGGAACATATTGGACGTCAATGGCGGCGCGCATATGGGCTAAGGAGCGTGGCCAGAGCCGCCTCCGGGTCGGACTCGATTCTGTGGGTAATCACACGTCACCTGATCGCCGGCCTGAGCGTGTCCGCGCCTTCCGGTCCTGAGTCTTGCATCACAGCCCGCGAAGCGGGCGGCAGCCACTAGCCACGGGTGGAGTGAAGCGAAGCCCCCAAAGGGGGCGGCACAATTCTGGATGCCCCGGCGCTTGTGTCGCCCCTTCCAGGGGCTCTTGGGTTTCGCCGGGCGGTGTTGTCCAGGGGCTGCGTTCCGCTTCGCGGGCCTTGCCCCTGGCTATGAGGCCAGGGCAACGGCCTGCAGCATTGCGGCGCGTGGTCGACGAGGCGACCGTGCCCGGATAGTGTGCCCCACCCACTTTTCGCGGCCAGACCCGCCGCCTCCCGCTTCCTTGACGGGCCCAGAATCAGGGTGTATCCTGTCCGCCAACACGCTTCTCGCCGTGCTCCAACCGAGCAGGCTGTCCGGCGCGTCTCCCCGCGGCGCCTGCGTCAGAGGTTGTGCTATGTCCCTTTGCCCACCTGCCAGTGTGACCGCCAGCTTCCTGTCCGCCGCGTCCCGGTTCCCTGACCGCCCCGCGGTCAGCTTTGAGGACAGGACGCTCAGGTATGTCGACCTGTCCAGGGCCGTCGGAGCGTGTGCGGCGTCCCTCGCAGAGCTGGGAGTCGGGCCGGATCAGCGCGTGGCCATTCTGTTCCCCAACTGCCCCCAGTTCATCATCTCGTACTTCGCCGCCCTGCAGCTCGGGGCGACAGTCGTTCCGCTGCACTGTCTCCAGGGGCCTGAAGAGCTGGCTTACATCGTCGCGAACGCCGAAGCGGAGACCCTCATCGGCCTGAACCTCCTGGAGCCGGTGATGGCCGCGGTCCGTGAGAACGTGCCCTGCTTGAGGCGGCTGATCGTCAGCGGCCCGAGCAAGCTGGCTGATGCCGTGAGTTTCGAGGGACTTCTCAAGCCGCCTCAGAGCTCTCCGCCGGTCCACGATTCGCGCCCGGATGATGTCGCGGTGCTCATCTACACATCGGGAACCACCGGTCAGCCCAAGGGCGCCATGCTCACCCATGACAACCTGGTTTTCGACGCCGCCGCGTGCGCCGTGGCGATCGACGTGAACGAGAACGATGTGTTCGGCACCGTCCTGCCGCTGTTTCACTCCTTCGGCGCCACCGTCTGCATGATCCTGCCGCTCAGTCTCGGCGCCCACACGGTCCTGATTCCTAAATTCGCGCCGCTGTCGGTGCTGGAGACCCTCGAGAGCCGCCGCTGCACTGTGTTCGCAGGAGTTCCCAGCATGTACGCGGTGATGCTTGGGATGAAGACCGACCGCGACTTCGACCTGTCCTCCCTGCGCATCGGGGTGTCCGGCGGGGCGGCAATGCCCGACGAGGTGCTCATTGGGTTCGAGCAGCGCTTCGGCGTGTACATGATCGAGGGCTACGGTCCCACCGAGGCTTCGCCGGTGGTGAGCGTCAACCGCACCGACGGGACGCGCAGAATCGGTACCATCGGCCCACCGCTGCCCGAGATCGAGGTAACCATACGGGACGACGACTTCAGCGTTGCCCCGGTGGACGTGCCTGGCGAGCTGTGTGTGCGAGGCCGCAATGTGATGAAGGGCTACTGGCGCGACGAGGAGCGCACAGCGGAGACGATCCGCGACGGCTGGCTGCTCACCGGCGACGT
>JAGPGE010000015.1 GCA_018056145.1 Armatimonadota bacterium | reverse complement strand
GGGTGGATCTGCTCAGCCACGCCGCTGTCGCCCGTTTCATCGAGGTTACCCACGAGCAGTATGTGCCCTGCGTGGGCGAATACTTCGGCACCGTGGTTCCGGGCATGTTCACCGACGAGCCCGCGGTATCGGGGGCTGTGGGCACCGACGCCATCCCTTGGACCGGGGACATGCTCCTCACCTTCGAGCGCGACCGCGGCTTCGACCTGCGTCCGTTCCTCCCCGCGCTGTTCGCTTCTGACCAGCTTCCCGATGAGGTCCTGCGTCATCTTGATGAGGCCGATGTGTTCCGCGTTCGCTGCGAGTTCAGCGACCATTGGACCGATCTGTACCATTCCGCGTACTGGCTGCAGATCAACCGCTGGTGCGAGCGGCACAACCTGATCCATACGGGCCACGTGGGCGGCGAGGACAACCTGCCGGACCACGGCCGCCACGGTTTCGGGCATTTCTTCAAGACGGCGGGAGCACTGCACGCGCCGGGAGTGGATGCGATCTGGCGCCAGATCTGCTGGGATAAGGGCAATTTCGACTTCCCTCTGTTCGCGTCATCGGCTGCGCACCAAAGACCCGGCCAGGGCGGCGCACCTGACGAAGAGAGCCCCTTCGACAACCTGGTTATCACGGAGACTAACGGCGTCTACGGATACGGGCTGACCTTCGAGCAGATGCGGTGGCTTGTGGATTACCAGTGTCTGCGGGGCATCAACCTCATCGGGCAGATGTCGTACAGCTACACCACCGAGGGTGGGCGGCTCTACCGGACCATGGACCACGTGGGTCCTGGGAACCCGCTGTGGCCGCTGTTCAAGGGGCACGCGGACTACGTGGGCAGGCTGTGCTCGGTATTGCGCAGCGGCGTGGCCCTGGCGGATATCGCGGTCTACTACCCGATCGAGTCCGTCTGGGCCGACCCGCGCGGACCCTCAACCGATCGCGCCTGGAAGTCCCTGCAGGCAATCACCCGGGCGCTGACAGAAGAGCAGGTTGCTTTCGACTACATCGATGCCGAGACGATCCAACGCGCTGGCGTCAGCGAGGGTGCGCTTGAGACTGACGGGCAGTTCTACGGGACCATCGTGGTGCCCGAGGCCAGCGTGCTGCCGGTGGGAGTCCTCAAGGCCCTGCTATCGCTCTATGAGAGCGGGGGGCGCGTGGTGTTTCTGGACGAGATCCCGCGTTTGGCCGCGGACTTCGGCAAACAGGGGGAGTTCGAGACCGCTCGCGACAGCCTGGTTGAGAGTTCAGTAGCCATGGACCGGGAGAGCGAGAGCGGCAGGCTTGGCGGCGACACGCGCGAGGGGCTGTCCGAGGTGGCGCGGTGGGATGGACTCGCAGCCGGCTTGGGCATGCCAAGGCAGGACTACTTCCCGTCCGAGCTGCTGGAGGACAAGGCAGTAATCGTGGTCGCGGACGGGGAACTGGCTCGGCTCGCGCGACTACTTGCGCTGCGTGCCGGGCATTACGGCTTCCAGGTGTCAGGTTTGGCGCCCGAATTGCGTCTGGCCGTACGGGACCTGGGCGATCTGCAGGTCGCCTTCTTGATGAACGAGAGCCAGGAGCCGATCCATTTCGAACTGGAGATCGTGCGAGATCAGCCGGTGAGCCTCGAGCAGTGGGACCCCGTCACTGGCGAGCGCGAGCTTCTGGCGATGCACGGGGAAGTAGCCGAGATCACCCGTGTGCCCTTCCGGATGCGTGCGGGAGAGTCGGCGCTGCTTGTGCTTGACCCCGACACTCAGCCCGAGATCCCCGCGCACAAGGTGCGCAAGCTGTCCCAGCCTGTGATCATCGAGGTTCTCGACGAGCCCGAGAGGGTGTACATCGTATCGGACTACCGCATCATCGACGGCGATGTGGATGTCCGGACGGGACAGTCGGCCGAACGGGAGCTGCCGTCACGCATCGGTTCCTGGGATGACCTGGACCTGATCGATTTCAGCGGGACCGTTGCCTACGAGTTCACGTTCACGATTGCACCCGAGTACCTGGCCGGACCCGTCTATCTTGATCTCGGTACGGTGCAATATGCGGCCCGGGTGGTCCTCAACGAGACTGAACTGCCGCTGTACGGGTGGCCGCCCTTCGTACACAACGTGACGCCGGCCCTGCAGCAGGGTGAGAATCGCCTGCGCGTGGAAGTCACCAACACCCTTGCGAACCAGTGTTGTAAGGAGAGTGTGGTGCACGAGGCGAGGGACCGTGGCTGGTTCAACACGTACTTCGAGCGCTCGCTGCCGATGATGTCCGAGTCACTGCCGTCGGGCCTTCTTGGCCCGGTGCGGCTGTACATCGAGGTCTGAGGCAACAGCACAGGGGGCATTCAATGACGTACATACCTGTACTCAAGTTCGGAGGACTGACCCTGCAGGGGCGCGAGCGCTTCGGCCCGGATGAGCCCGCGCTGCTCGAGGAGTGCCGCCAGCTTGAGAGTGTGAACGCCATCTACCGTCACATCGAGACGAGGCGCAACCAGGCACGCGCCAAGCGCCTGCGTGAGATTGCCGAGAGGTTTATCCTGCCTTTCACAACGGACGGCGTAATCCCGGTGGTCGTTGTTTCGGCGTTCGATTGGACGACTGACAAATTGCAGCAGCTCGCGTACTGCGTGCATGAGGAGCCGGATGACCGGGAGTACGCGCGCCTGCTCATGTCCGGCGAACTGCGGGCGAACGCCGCCCTGGCGATGGTCCTGCAGTGTATGGACTGCCCGGCATGCTCCCTCACGGGTCACGAGGCGGGCATCAACACCACCCCGCAGCATGTGGACGCGCTGGTGCGCAGGGTCCACGCGGGCTACTCCCGCAGCCTCATCGAGCGCGGCGTGGTTCCGGTGATCGCGGGGTTCCAAGGGTACTTCCACAATCCGAAGCTGGGCAGGAACGATGTGTCAATCCTGGGACGCGGCGGCTCGAACCTGACCGCGGTGGCGCTTGCGCATGCGCTGGGTCAGAGCGAGTGCATTATGTTCACCGATGTGGACGGCATCTACGACAAAGATCCGCGGCGCCACGCTGATGCGCGCAAGCTGCCGCAAGTCAAGGCGTCTGACCTGCTGGAATGGGACCCGTTCCCTCAGGTCATCCAGAAAGAGGCCGTGCAGTTCGCTGTCAACCGACGAGTGAACATCTGGATTCGCGACGGGTTCGACGCGGACGCTCCGGGAAGCCTCATCGTCTGCACCGGCTGAGACGGTCCGCAAAGTGAGCGGGATCCGCAGGAGGTATCCGCCGGGCGACGGCGAAACCCTTGAGCGTGGCGGCGGTCTTACCTTACAGAAGCCGAGCGTTGCGCGCATGGGGCGATGGCTTCGATGGCGGCGCAGGGGCGAGGGAATGCCCGCGATCAGGGGGTTGTCGAGCGGCGGGCGACTGGCTCGGCGGTTTGCTTGCCATATTTTCGAACGCTGTGCTATAATCGCCGCGTCTTCAGCTTTGAACGAAGGCGCGTCGGAACAAGGGAAGGCGCCGAACGTTCCTACAGGGGTATGCGCTCTCCCACGAGAGCTGCGATCGCGTATCGGGGCGCGCGTAAGCGTGACGACCTGTGCGCGTTCGTTTGCGTGTAGGACGCGCCCTCGCCCGGGGTATTAGTCGGGCAACGGGGGCCGGGGAACGACTGCAGGCATCGTCGCAGCAGCAGGCACGCGCGTCAGGTCGTCACCGCAGTAGGTGTCATAGGGAGTGATCGTGTTGCGCAAGGGCCACGCCCTGTCCTCGGGCATCGGACTTATGATAGCGCTGGCCGTCGTCGCCGCCTTGGCTGGGGCCTTTGAGGCCGCAGCCGCACCGTTCCCTCCCGTCGGTGGGGCATCGACCGCCCATTACGACGAACTTGGTCGCGTGAGCCACCACAGGTACATCGGGCATACGCTTCCGCCCCTGCCCAGAGCAGTCGGCACCGCCCAGACCGGCGGGCCCGACCCGGACGTCAACCTCACCCTCAATGCCACCGGCAGCCAGGAACTGCAGCCTGCCGGCATCCCCAACAACAACCTGAACCGCGTGGCCTTCGCCTCCAACGGCGTGGATGCGGATGAAGACGGTCAGATTGACGACACCCTCCCCGTTGGCGCGAACTACGACATCTGGATCATGCGTCCGGATGGCTCGGAGCAGTTCCGCGTCACCAATCTGCCGGGCGACCAGATCGAGCCCGCGTATCACCCCGGATCGAACGTTATCGCTTTCGCCGGGAACCAGACGGGGCGCTGGGAGATCTACACAGTCCAGCTCGTGACAGGGGTCGTCCAATGTCTCACGGACAAGCAGCCCGGGCGCAAGATGCACCCGACCTTCAACCCGGACGGCAACTGGATCGCCTATCAGTGCTGGATCGACAGCGCTGCGAACTGGGACATCTACAAGATGCCGGCCAACGGCTCCCTGCCCCAGCAGCAGCTCACTACGTCCAACAATGACGACATTGACCCCGCCTAGAACCCGGTGGGCAACCCGCTCAGCCCCGGCGGGAACGCCATCCTGTACACGGCCAAGACGGGTAGCCTGAGCACCGTCAACTGGGTGGATGCGGAAACCGGAGATGTGGAGACCCTCTCCGCCGGCGGCATTTCCAGTGACAAGGAGCCAGCCTGGAGCTGGGATGGCCAGCGCATCGCCTTCGCCAGCAACCGTCTCTCCGAGGGCGACACGTTGCCTGACTGGAATATCTGGACTATGTTCGCCATCGGAGAGCTCAGTGGCCCTGAAGCGGTTCTGATCTCCAACAAGAACGTCGCGGACACCACCGACGACACGAACCCCACGTGGACGGCGGCTCTTGAGCGCCAGCCGGTCCGGATCGTCTACGAGTCCAAGCGCAATGACGGCGTCGGCGCCGAGCCGGACGTCTGGGCCACTTTCTCCGCGGACACCGAGGCCCCCGTCCTACAGCAACTGCCCTGGGTGAACCGTGGCACCGACAACATGACGCGCATCCGCCAGTTCTCACCGGGCGAAGACGCCTACTTCCATGTACCGGTCTACGATGCCGGAAGCGGTGTGGGAAGGGTCTTCGTGACCATCAAGGACCCGGACCTCAAGCAGTGGAGGATCGACTTCTGGTCGGGCAGCCGGAGTTGGGACAGCGGCTTCGAGGGATATCAGTATCTCGAGTATGACTACTACCCCATTGCCAGCGTAGAGTTGTTCGACGACGGCGACCCTGGCAACGGCGACTTGACCGCAGGTGACGGAATCTTCAGCGGCGTGTGGAATATCCCGGCAAACCTGTCCAGCGACTTCGTGATCGATGTCCTCGCCATCGACGCCAGCGCCGCGGCAAACGGCCAGAACTACGACAGCATCTACGGTTTCACCAGCCAGGTGTTCAGCCCTCAGGGCAACATTCTGTTCGTCAACGACTACTGCGAGGGTCAGAAGTTCATCTGGCAGATGGGCTTCAACAATGATGCGGGCTCCCAGTGGTACACGGAGAGCTTTTACACCTTCAACCCGGGCTACTCACCCGCCGCGACCAACCAGTCGCCGGGCGAGGCCTACAGTGTCACGAAGGACACGATCAAGACCTATGCCGCCGGGTGGGGCGTCGATGAGCAATACTCCATCTGGCGCATCATCTGCCGCGGACCTATCCCGCAGGGCGTCTATCAGTACTACCTGCCCACGGTTGAGCAGCAGCTTGACCCGGTAGAAGCCGCCGATCCCGAGCGGGCACCGAACGCAACCCGAACACGCACCGTGCGTGTGGCCGAACGCGGGATTTTCTGGGCATGTCCCCATGCGGGAAACCTGTGGGTCGCTGATGGGTCTCTCATCGATGCGGGGACCCAGGCCGACCTGGACCTGTTCCTGAAGCGAAGCGGTCGCCTGTTCGTGTCCGGCAGTGACATTGCCTGGGCACTGACCCTCAATGGCACTGTCGCCAACGACTTCCTGACCAATACGCTCAAAGCGACGTTCGTGAGCGATACCTACCTGGGCAATTACTGGATGTACTACACCCCGGTGGGCGCCAACCGCAGCCGATCCCAGCGCGTTGACCTCGACTGGTCGATTGTCGGCAGCAGCAGTGACCCGGTAACCTTCGACCCGTGGGCCGGCACATCGGCCGGACCGTGGTCACACTACCACGCTCTGGCCCAGCCCGCGGTCTATGATTCAGATGACATGCCCGACAGCCTGACCACTCCCTCCAACTGGGGCGACCAGACGCCCACATCCCATGATGCTCATCCATATTCCTGGCGGCCAGACGTGATCCAGGCGGGCCCGGACGCGGTGAAGCTCTATGGCTACGGTGGCGCGGAGGGGCCGACGGCCGGCCTGAGATACGAGGACCCGAGCGGCGGCAGGCTTGTCTTCCTGTCCTTTGGCTTTGAGTCCATCCACCGCGGCTACCACACCCCGTCCAGTCTGCCTGCGCATTGCAGAAACCACAGGGCGACTCTGTTCCACAATGCCTTCTGCTGGATGCGCACTGGCAGCTTCCAGGGGAAGGTCGTGGACGTGGCCGGAAGCAAGCCGATTACCGACCCGAATCCCATTGTGCTGTTGTGGCGGGGCAACCACAACCCCGGCGACCGCACCACCGCGCCGGAGTACGCGGTGCGCTGCCAGGACGACGGCACGTGGGTGATCTCGGGCATTCCTCCGGGCTTCTACAGCATGGAAGCCACCCGTCCGGGCTACGACATCGACCACTATGACGGCTATGTGATCCACGGGGGCTGGGAGCCGTTCATCGTCGACTTCGCAATCACGCGAGCCCGGCCCGGGGTCGTGACCGGTACGGTGACCTCTGAGGCCAACAACGAGACCCTGGCTCTCGTGGATGTGACCGTCTATGGGATTCCGGTCGATGAAGAGGACGAAGAGAACGGCACGGCCGGAACCTCGCAGACGAACGGCGACGAGCCGGATTGGGATGCCCTGCAGCCGGTGACCATAGACGGCAAGGTCAAGACGATCAAGACCGGCGTGGACGGAACCTACAAGATCGAGGATCTTCCGCCTGGCCGGTACTATATCCGCGCGGACGGGACAGGGATCGGCTACGGGGACGACTGGGCCGAGATCCTGATCACCGCAGGGAACACCACCACACAGGACTTCAAACTGCCTGCGGCTGACGGTACCCTCGAGGTAACCGTGGTTGACGACGCGGACGACACACCCATTGCCAACGCCAGCGTTCAGGTGCGCACCCAGGCCGGCGTGCGGGTGCAGACCGGCACCACCGACGCCGCCGGGCTGGCCGCCTTCAGCCTGCAGCCGGGGAACTACCTGCTGCGCGTGGCCGCTGCCGGCTACGGACAGGCGGATGGCGAACCCGCGTTGGTCCAGTCCATCACCACATCCAAGGTCACCGTACGTCTGACCGCGGAAGCGGGCGCGCGCGCGCTGTCAGGGAAGATCGTCTCGGCCACCAGTGGCGCCCCCGTGGGGAACATTCTCGTCAGCCTGCTGGTGAACGATGTGGTTGTCGCCACTACCCGCACGCTGGCCGCGTTCGTGGACCCGGCGGGAGACGATCCGGAGTACAACTACATTTTCGACACGGATGTCCCGACTGGCGAAGTCGTGGTCAGGCCGTCGCCGGTTGGCTTCACCGCAAGCCCCGCTGAGCGCACGGTCACCGTCGCCAGTGGCGTGCTCGTTCCGAACGTCAACTTTACCCTCAACAGCCTCTACGTCTTCCCGCGGGGCCTGCAGATGGTCAGTGCTCCTTACGACTATGAGGGCATTGACGCAGCGACCCTCCTCAATGTGGCTCCTGCCGACCTGAAGTTCGCGGCCTGGGAGGCCTCAAGACAGCGCTACCGGGTCTACCCGCTCGCCCCAGCGGACCAGTTCCGCCTGGGCACGGGCTACTGGCTGCGCCTGGACAGCGCGACGGATATCACCACGCCCGGCACTCCTGCGCCGGACCCGACAGAGATTCCGCTGGAGACGGGCTGGAATATCATCGGTGACCCGTCGACGAGACTGATCGACCTGTACACCGTGATGGTGCGCGACCAGGCCGGGGTGACCGTCACCATGCAGGCCGCCCTGACCGAGGGGACAGTGGACGGTGGCATGTTCGCCTACGTGCTCGGCGGCTACCAGACCACGGCCATTCTTAACCCGTGGGTGGGGGCGTGGATCAAGGTCAACAAGCCGGTCACGCTGATCGTCAGCGAATCTGCCGGCGCGCTGTCGGCGGACACCGCGGCGACCAAGGCCGCCATTCGTCAGCCCGAAGACGGCTGGCTGGCGTCCATCGAAACTTCCGTGGATGGCCTGCAGGACCGGTCCGCGCTTTTCGGGCAGGCGGCAACGGCTTCCGCCGGGCATGATGCGGGGCTCGACATGAGCAAACCGCCCGCCGCTGATCTGGGCCCGTACGTCTACACGAGCTTCACCAGTGCCACTGGAGGCGCCTACGCAGTGGACGTTCGGTCCGCGCAGGCCGAAGACACATGCTGGAGCATGAAGGTCGCGACCAGCCAGACGGGTTCCAGCGTGACGCTCCGCTGGCCGGACTTGAGTGTGGCGCCTGCGGAGGTCCGCCCCGTATTGACGGACCTCGCCACGGGCAAGAGCGTGTACATGCGGACCGCGCCCAGCTACACTTTCGTGGCCGGCGACCAGCCGCGCGAGTTCGAGATCACGGTGAGCCCGGCAACCGGGGCCCCGCTGACTGTCAGCGGCGTCTCGGCTCAGCAGACCCGCGGCGGCCATAGCCAGATCGCGTATACACTCTCGAGCGCGGCCGACGTGGATGTCGAGATCCTGAACGTTGCCGGCCGGCTGGTGAAGCGTGTCCTGGCGGGCGCAAGCCAGGCAGCGGGCGCGAATACGGCGCTATGGACCGGAATGAGCGACGCCGGCACCCGCGTCCCGCGAGGGCGTTACCTGGTCCGTATCACGGCCCGCACTGACGACGGGCGTCAGGCCAACGCGGTCCAGGCGTTCAGCGTAGTGCGGTAGCCTGAGAGCGCGGCCGCGCGCGGGCCGCTGCCTGTGGCTTGTGGCTGTCAAGCGCGCGATTGGCCGGCGGCAAGGGCTTTCACCGGGGGCGTTGGAGCGTTCCGGCGCCCCCTGAGCAGAGTTTACAAAGCGAAAACTTGTGTGCTATACTGCGGGGCCGTTGCCCCGGCTATAAGCGGAACACGCCTGGGAGGGAACCGACCGTCATGAGGCGATTGCACCATTGCATCGTAACCGGCCCCGTAGCTCCTGTCCTCACCCTACTGCTGGTGCTGGCCCTCGGGTTGACTGACACTCCTGCAGCGCATGCCCAGAAGATCAGCCAGGCGATTTCCGTGGCGGTCGTGCCCTTCGCGAACCGCTCCGGAAACCCCAGTCTGCTGATCTCCGATAAGGCCACTGACGCTGCGGCTCTGGCGCTCGACGACTCCCAGGAGTACGTGGTCACCACGCGCGCAGACACTCGGCGCGAGATGGAGGCCCTCGGCATCATGCGGTCGGAGACCGGGCGTCATTCGGTATCCACCGAGCAGATGGTCCGTCTCGGGGAACGACTCCGCGTGGAGAAAGTGGCGTCCGGATCGGTAGACGCACTGGCGATCCAGAAGAACGGGCAATGTCGTGTCCGCCTGACCCTCACTCTCCTGGACATCGCGACCCAGGAGTTCCTGGAGGGTGCGACCGCCGACTATACCACGCGTCCGATCCCTGGCTGGACGGGCGACGAAGCCAGCGCTATGAACGAGGCTCTGCGCTCGGCCGCGGAGGAGTGCGTCCGCAAGATCCAGACGACGCGCACACCGCGCGGCAACGTGGATATGGTTGACAACTCCGGCGCCATCATTGTGAATCTCGGCGCCCGCGACGGCATCGAGGTCGGGATGCAGCTGCTGGTAGTCCGCGGCGTGTGGAATGCCGGCATAGAGAAGGTCGTGCTCCAGAAGATCGGCGTGATTGAAGTCAGCCGGCTGGAAGTCAACGATTGTGTGTGCCGCAGTGTGAGCGGCAGCCTGCCGCGCACGGCGGACAAGGTGTACGTGATGTACCGTCCATCCGAGCGCGTGGCGGTGCAGGCTCGGCAGGCCAAGACAAAGCAGATGAGCCGCGTACTGATCGCTCTTGGCCTTGGCCTGGGGATCTATGCTGTTGCCACTGGCGATGACAACCAGAGCGCCCCCGGCGTCAGAGCATTCCTGAGCCAGTCAGCGCCGGGCGCTGAGCCTCGCATCCGTGTCGAGGCTGACGCCGGAACCTTCCCCGGATCGGCGAAGACCCACGCGTGGCTCGTCTACAGGGGCAGTTGGGCCGGATTTCCGCCCCTGGTTGATAACCGGAACTTCCTGGTTGCCGCTGTGCCCGGGCCGAAGCTGTCCAATTTCGAGGATGACCCTGGCTTCCAAGCCGGTCTTGAGTTCGAGTTGACCTTCCAGTACTTTGACCGGGCGGGCGATGAGGAGGATGGGGACGTCACCATCACCTATAACCACCTCCCCTTGACTGCGGGCCAGACCTACTTCTACAAGTTGCGACGTATCGTTGACCCCGGATTCGTGGAGATCCCGATCGCCGACACGACGCAAACTGAGGACGAGTTGGAGGACGTCGATTTCGAGATTGACCCGCCCCAGTCGCTGGGGGACGCAAGCAACCCGGCCGGCCCCATCACCTTCTTCTACCCGCCTCAGTTGGAGACGCCTTCGAACGGCAATCAGACCGTGGACCCGCGCAACGGTCGGACTACGTTCCGGTGGACCCCGTCGGTCGGGGCCGACCAGTATAAGGTCCTGATCTTTACTAACCCGCAGGCCACTGGCACCGCGGTGAAGGAGAGCCCGGTTCTCAACTCCACCGGTTCGACCACGACGATGAACTGGGTGCTGAACATGGACCTGCAGGGCGCCACGGAGTACTACTGGTTCGTGGCTGCTCGCCGCAGTGGGGAGACTGCCGCCCAGGTCCGGAGCAATGGGTTCAAGGGCTGGCTCCTGAGCGAGCCCTTCCGGTTCAGGACCGCGGTCCTGCCGCCGTCCGGGCCGTCGAGTTCCGTTGACGGTGGCAAGCCGCGTCCCACCGACCGCGGCGGGATCTTCGGCGAAATGCCGACTCGCCCGAAGTAGCATGTGAGGGCCGTCAATGTCGTACGCGCTCCTTTCCTTGATGGCGTTAGCGGCATGCCACCCGGCTTGCGCTCGGGATTGGGCCCTGGTTGGGTACCTGGATGGACGAGGGGACCTGAGTGCGGACGCCGCGGAGCACGCTGCGGGCATGTTGCGTCTGCCCGGACCTGGACAGGCCCACGTGGCCGTGAGTGGCCCGCGCGGCCTGGTGTGGTCGCGGGAGAACGGCCATGTGACGCGGCGCCCGAATGCCGCGTTGCAGTCATCTCGCCCGTCCGAGCAAGCCCTGTCTGAGTTTCTCGAATGGGTTGGCCCGCGAACGCAAGGGTGCAACCGCGTGATCTGCCTGCTGGGACATGGTGTTCCAGCAGCAGCAGGCCGCGGAGCCGGGCCGCCACGGCTGCTCCACGGCGATGGTGACCCAGGGCTGACACCGGACCAGTTGGCTGAATGCCTTGGCAGGCATCTCGGCAGCGAACAAGACGCGACGACGGTCGTGGTCCTTGAGACTTGCTTTGGCGCTTCGGCCGACGCATTGTACGCCCTGCGCAAGGTGGCCGACTTTATGCTCGTCGCCCCCGGCGAGATCCCGAGTCCTGGGCTTTCGTGGCCCGAGACCGCCGAGGCCGTCATGGCGCTAGCCTCCGGGCAGCGAACGACGACGCTGTCGGACTCCCTCACGCCCGGCGGGGAACAAAGGTGGTCTCGCCCTTGGTCCGTGGTCTGGGCGAGTCCGCGGAGCTTCGAGACCGTTGCCGACGCGCTGGAACGCTTCTGCTCGGAAGCGGCGCGGAGCCCGGAAGCATATGCCGCGAGCCTGCTGCGGCTTCGCGCGAGCACCTCGGCCACGCCGGAACGCCGGGAGATGGTTGAACTGGCGCGGCTTGCGAGAGCTGTCGGTAACCAGCAAGCGGGAACACTGCTCTTCGACAGGGGAGAGGCTCTCGCGGCGGCAGTGGAGCAAACAGTCATCAGCTATGCTGTGCTTGGGCCTGCAGGGCCGGATGTCAGTGCCGGACGGCCTGGAATAACGGTGTATTTGCCCGGGGCGTTGGGATGCGGATACGCAGACGTGGGATCGTGGAGTTCCCTTGCTAGGCGCACCGGTTATGATCGGTTCGTTGAGTTCTATGTCCAGTACTGCGGCCGTTTGGTGCCCGGCCTGGGGCCGACAGCCTGACGCTACGCAGGACGGCCGGGAGGCCTCGAATGCCGTTCAGGCTCCGCGGAACTGGCGCGTCGGACTGCCAGAAGGAGGCAACAAAGGTGAGACGTTTCGGCCAGGAACGCAGTGCTCATCGCTCCCCTGTGGCCAGCCTCATCATTCTGGCGGGGCTCATCGCCACGTCGGCGTTCGCATCAGCGGCGCCTGCCGGGTGGGATGACCTGGCCGGGCCTTTGCGGGCGCTCACGTCCGCCGGCAGTGCCCTGCAACAGGTGGAAGTGACCTTCCGATCACCACAGGATGCGGCGTGCACGGATTTGTCCGCTCTGGGCGCCGTCGTTGAATACCGGCGCGACTGCCGGGCCCAGTGCCTGGTGCCTGCGTGTAACCTCCTGGATCTGGCGGCGCTCCCACAGGTGGCTCAAGTCAGTGAGCCGGCGCGCCCCATCACCTGTCAGGGTTTCGGCGCCGTGGTAAGCGAGGCCGTGCAGTTCACCAACGCATCGGCCATGCAGATTTCCGGCTTTAGCGGCGCACCCGCAACCATTGCGATCATTGACATCGGGTTCAACGGCATCGCCGCGGCCGAGGTGCCCGCGGGATATGAACTGGTCTCGCTCCGAAGCGACCAGTCCACGACCGCGAGCAACCACGGCACAGCGATGGCCGAGACTGTCGCTGACATGGCTCCCGGAGCGAACCTGCTGCTGGTTGCCGTCGACACTCCGCTCTCGATCGAGGCTGCAGCTGATTTCGTGGCGGGCCGCGGCGTCGAAGTCGCCGTGTCTGGTCTCGTGGTGGTCGAGGGCCCGTTCGACGGGACCCATTCCCTGTCACGCGCGGTGAACAGCGCTGATGCGAGCGGTCTGCTGTGGGTACAGGCCGCTGGGAACCTTGCCCGCCGTCACTGGTCAGGCGAGTACACCGACGACGATGGCGACGGCATACATGAGTTCGGTAACAAAGTCGAGGGGATCACGTTAGCTTTGAACGGCGGGACCTTCGACGCCTATCTGAGCTGGTACCAGACCGCGGGCACGAAGACCAGCCAGGACTATGACCTCGTTCTCGTGGACGGGCAGGGCAATGTCGTGGCACAGTCATCCATCACCCAGAATGGTGATGACCATCCGCGCGAACGCCTGCATGCTGCGGTGGTCGCCGGAACCTACAACCTGCAGATCAGAGCGGTGTCAATCGACGAAAGCATCTCGGATACTTTCCAGCTCTACATCCCCGACGTGGACATCTCACCAGATAACCTCCAGGTCGCCGAAGGAAGTCTGCCCGTTCCTGCGGAGGCAACGGGCGCCTTTACGGTCGGAGCTGTGCGCGGAACGGCAATCGACCCGGCCCCCTACAACCTGCCGGCGGTGCAACTGGATAACATAGAGCCCTTCAGCTCACAAGGGCCGACGGTGACCGGCGCAATGAAGCCCAACATGGTTGCGCCTGACGCCTGCCGCACGAGCCTTGCTGCCGTTGGGGCAGCGCCGATCAGTGCGGGAGGCGAGTTCATCGCCCCCAACGCGTTCGGCACTTCCTTCGCGGCCGCCCACGTCGCGGGAGCACTTGCACTGCTGTGGAGCGAGGACACCACGCGGTCCAAGATCGAGTTGCGCGACGCGATCCTTCGTCTCGCGGTGGACGTTCCGCCACCTCTGCCCCCGGCAGAGCCGCTGCCCAACAGCATCTACGGGGAGGGTCGCCTCAATCTGCGCGTCGGGACTGACGTGGCAAAGCCGGTGTGTCAGATCACATACCCGCGTAGTGGGGAGACGATCAGCACTACCGAGCCTGTCATAACCGCATTCCTTAGCGACGTTGGTAGCGGTGTGCAGCCTACGAGCATCGTGCTCACAATCGACGGCGTGGCGATTGACAGATCCGACATCGTGTTTGATGCGGCCACGGGACTGCTTACATACAGGGTGGGGCCGCCTTCGCATGCGCCGCTCAGTCGCAGCAGTCACCGGATCACTCTCGACTGCCAGGATTTCCAGGGCAATGCAGCGCAGCAGGCCGTGAGCAGCTTCCGCGTCTCGCCGCCCCAGGTAGACGCAGGACTGCACATGATCTCGCTCCCCTTCGCGGACCTTGCTCCAGGCACGAAGACGCCAAGTGCCATCTTCGGGCTTCCTCCCGACCAGGTCATCGTCGTCCGGTGGGTCCCCACCGACGCGACTGTCGGGGACAAGTACCACTGGTGGGGTGGCCCTGCCCAGATTGAGGACCAGTTCGCCAGCTTCGAGCCGTTGGATGCCCTCGAACCACCTTTCGTGGTAGCTGACCCTCCTGCCGGCCTCGGGTATTTCCTGAGCATACCGACTTCCGCCATCCTGAACGTCTCTGGCCGGAGCCTGGCTGATCAGGTGAGCTACGACGTGAAGCTGTCCGTCGGGTCGACCCCGCCGCGAGGGTGGAACATGATCGGTTGTCCGTTCCCGGACGCTGTGACCTGGGGCGGAGTGGAGTTCATCACCGACGGCGTGCGCCAGGATCTGCGCGAAGCGATCGACTCGGGGGTCACAGAAGGTATCCTGTTCGCCCTTAAGAAGGCCGGAGCATCCTACTACTACGACTTCCCGTCTGATCCACTGTCTGGGTCGGTGTCTCCGTTCCAGGGTTATTGGCTGCATGTGCTCAAAGACACAACACTGAGGCTGTACAATGGCGTCATCACCGGCGCATCCACCGGAGCAAAGGCGTCAAGCCAGGCTCCGTCAGTCGACAACTGGGTACTGAAATTCGGCGCGTCTGCCGCTGGTGGCCAGGATCCGGCGAACTACATCGGTGTCACCGCTGCTGCCACTGACGGGTACGACGCCGGTGCCGACGTGCCCGAGCCTCCAGCCGTGTCGAGTCCGGTCCGGGTCTTCATGGCAAGGGATGATTGGGGAACCGCCGCAGGCCAGTACGTCAAGGACGTGCGCGGGGCCGTCGGGACTGCGCAGGTCTGGGGCGTCACGGTCGAATGTGCCCAGGCCGACACCGATGTGACGCTGAGCTGGCCTGAGATCAACGCCCAGGTCCCTGCGGGAGTCACCCTGGTCCTCACGGATCTCGATGCCGGACGAGACGTGTTCATGCGGACCGTCTCCGGTTACACATACCGCTCGTCGTCTGCCAACAGCAGTCGGCGCTTCGAGATCACGGCAACGCCGAGTACCGATCGTGCTCTGACCATGACCAACGTGCAGGCACAACAGGCACCCGGAGGAACGGTGACCCTCGCGTACACGGTGAACGCGGCCGCGGACGTCGAGGCTGAGATACTCAATATCGCGGGGCGGACCATCAGCCGCCTCGGATCGCGACCCGCAACTGCCGGCGCAGTCCAGACCCTGACCTGGAATGGCCGGAACATCCAGGGCTCCCGCGTGCCGCCGGGTCGCTACATGGTCCGGCTCACCGCTCGCACCGAAGATGGGCAGGCCGCGAGCGCGGTCCGCACCTTCCAGGTGACACGCTGAGACTGAGGCGCTATGCATTATCGACGACCCAAAACGTCAAGCGATATCGTCACGACACGCCTGCGGCGGCCGGCGAGAGGAGCTGACCCACTCGTGCACCAAAGTCACGGCGCACTCGCCACTTTGACGGGGCGTGCCTGTTTCGGCCTATGCCTGTTGCTGCTGACCATCATCTTGGCGTCCCCGGTCGCTGCACAGAGGAACGTCGTCGAGGTCACCCACCCCGGCGGGCTCATGACGATTCAGGTTGAGGATGCGACCACCTTCAGCGCGGTCCGCGTCACCAACAACGTGCCGCGTTATTACCAGTGGCAGCGCCCCGGCGGACGCTTCCGCCTACTGACCGGCTCGCGCACCCCCACCGGCGGAGATCCGACCCGCATCGGCGACGAGAACCGGGCGATCGCCAGCAAGATCGAGGCGGGAATCGCCGGTCCTGCCACCGATCTGCCTTCCTACGACCGGTTCACGTCGAAGGTAACGATCGCGGTGGACGGTGAGTACTACGACGTTCACGCTCTCGGCGCCGCGGAGGACGACCGCGAGGGGGCCGCTGCCAACTACTGGCCCGTTCCGCCCCAGGCTAGCACGCGAGACATCTATGCCGTTGCGCGCATCCCACTGGACGACGACGACCCGAACGCCGCGACGGAGTTCATTGAAATCGAGCACCGCTGGACCCTGATCCACGACGCAGTCCGCCTCGAGTATATCGTGCGGAACAACTCCGGTGAAGCGCATACGGTTGGTCTCCGCAGCATGATCGATGCTTCCTTCGGGCAATGGGACCGCGATGGTGGCACGATTGTGCTGCCCAGTGGAGAGCGCATCGTCACCGAGCGCACCATCCCGGACGCGACCACAACGGTCCTCCCGGATGTCTGGACCGCTTTCGACAGGATTGACGACCCGACTGTGAAGGTGCGGGGAACACTGGCGAGCAGCGACGTCTTCAGCCCCGGCACCGCCAATTCCGCGGCAGGCATGCCCGACCAGATCTCTTTCGGTCTCTACCGCAGTCTGGGCAACGACGCTCAGTGGGACTTCATCCCGAACAAAGCTCTGAGCCTGGAGGGCGAGGACTGGGCCTACGCGGCGCGGTGGGACGAGGTCGACCTGGCGGCGGGCCGCTCCCGACGCTACGTGACCTATTACGGCCTCGGCGCTGCCTCGGTTGATTACGAGGCCCCGTACGCGCTGGCCGCATACTGCCCGAACCGCCTGTCCGTGCAGTCTGGCGACGACCCGAGCACAGCAGCCGTCGAACGCTATTATCTAACGGACGCCGATGGGAACAGCCCGTTCACGGTATACGCCTACGCAGACAACTTCAGTACCGCCGCCCTGGCCGATGCGAGCGTTCGCATCAGTCTCCCTGACGGCTTCGAGCTGGACCCGTCCACGCAGTCGTTGAGTAAGTCGCTGGGCACCGTGGCGCGGAACGAGTTAAAGCGGGTCTCCTGGACCGTGCGCGCGTCGGTTGCGAGGCCCGGCGTGGGAACCGTGAAGTTCACCGGTCCAAATGGCAAAACAGTCGAGTGCGACATAACCATTCCGGTCATACCCGCACTCACGCCGATGACGTCCCTCAAGGGCATCGAGATGATCTCGATACCCTATGAGTTCGCCGACACCAGCGTGGAGCACGTGTTCCAGGACCTGGGCTCGATGCACGTGGGTGGCCCCAACGGTCTGGCCCGGTGGAGTCCCGAGGAGCAGCTGTACCGATGGTTCCCCCACGCCTCGGTCAGCAATATTACCCCCGGCCTGGGTTACTGGTTCCTGAACCTGAACCGCAAGACGGTTTTCTTCCCGGAAGACCTCCAGGAGGTCAACACCGAGTGGGAGTTCTCGGTCAACCTCCGGGCCGGGTGGAACCAGATAGGCTCGCCTTACGCCCTCATGACCAACTTCGCCGGCGTTCGGGTGATCGACAGCAGCGGCTCAGAGTGGTCCATGCAAGAGGCCGTGGCTCGCCGCCTGGTCATGGGCACACTCTACTCATACGATGCAGAGGACAATGAGTATGAGTGGGCGACCGAGCTCGCGGACGTCAGTCTGACGCCCTTCATGGGTTACTGGCTGTATGCCTATGAGGACGTCACGCTTCTCTTCAGCCCCGAAGCCCTCTATACCCAGTCGGTTGATGAACCCGGGGTGACCTCCTCCTCCTCACCAGGCGACTGGAAGGTCGGTATCTCGGTTGCCGCAGCCGGGCGCGTGCGCACCAGATCTATCGGCATGGCGGCCGGCGCCGGCGATGGCCTCGACCAGTCAGACGTCGTGGCCCCGCCAGCCGCGCTTCCCGACGGCGTGGTTCTCACCGCCCAGTTCACTGATCCGCAGACCGGGGCCGCGTGCATGGAAGATATCCGGAGCGCGGGAACCGAGCGGCAGGTCTGGGACCTCACTGTCACAACTAATGCCGCGGACCAACCAGTGACCATCACGTGGCCCGACCTGAGCAACCTGCCAGCGCAGTTCGCGGCGTACTTTGAAGACCCTGCCACCGGCCAGCGCCGCTACATGCGCACTACGACCAGCTACCAGTACCGGTCTGGCGCGACCGGGGGAAGCCGTCAATTCAAGATCGTTGTCCAGCCGATGACAGCGAGGAACGCGCTTGTGCAATCCGCGTCTGCGGTTGCATCGCCTGGCGGCGTGTCTCTCGTGTATACACTGAGTTCGGACGCCGAGGTCGACATCGAGGTGCGCAACATTTCGGGCGTCGCTGTTCGCCGAGTCGCCAAGGGCAAGGCTTCTACAATGGGTGTCAACACTCTGGCCTGGGACGGGCGCAACGAGCACGGAGCCAGGGTGCCTTCAGGCCGCTATTTGTTCTCGGTTACCGCGCGGTCGCCGGAGAGTGGCGAGCAGCACAGCGTCGTACGTTCCTTCCAGCTCTCCCGCTAGGCGGGGAACGAACGCAGCACCAGCAGTACACCAACACAGAACCGTATGCACATTAGCAAGGGGGAAAGGGTGTAATGACCGCTATCCGAACCAGCTGGTGGGGGCGCCACATTAGCTACGCCCTGCTGGCAACCATGGTGCTGGGACTGACCCCACTGTGCGCCGGCACGGCCGATGCGCAGGGACGCAATCGCACAGTACTGCTGTTCTCCGTCTCCGATGAGAGCGCCAGCGGCCTGCCTGAACTCAGGAAGGTTGCGACGGATTCCCTGCAGATGGCCATCGACCAGTTGGCGCAGCTCGAGTGCACTGAGTTCTCGCGCACGTCCCCCCTCGTGCGAAGGGCCGCTGCGGAGGGTCGGGTGCTTCCGACGCAGCTCGAACTTGGGCCGTCCAACCCGCGCGACGCCGTGGCGATCGGTCACGCGCTCAACGTGGACACTGTGGTGCTCGCAAGCATCCAGTCCTACCGCAGCACCCAGCAGCCCCGGGCCGTCGAGGTCATCATCTCGGGACAGGCCTATGACGTGAAGCCCAACTACGACGAGGAGGCAGGCGACCCCGTTGCTAAGCCGCAGGTCGCTCAGGCATTCGGCGTGGTTGGGACCAGCCGCAAGCTTCCCGGCTACCAGGGCAGCGACCGCCCTCTGGCGCGGGAGGCCATCGACGAGGCCGCGTACCGTGTGGCCCGGGTCCTCAGTGGGGCCACCATCAGCGAAGTCGCCAAGCCGACCCCCAAGGCGGCCAAGAAGAGCAGTGGCACCAAGATCCTTGCCTATCTGGCCGCGGTCGGTCTACTGGCCTACCTGGTGAGCGAGTCTGGTGGTGACGATGCAACGGGTCCGAGTCCCGACGCCGTGCCTCCCACCGTCCTGCCGCTGCAGGTCGAGGGGACCGACACGATCCGGCTGCGCTGGCAGGAGCCTACCGGGACCTCTTTCACCGTGCTGCGCTACCAGATCCAGCGCCGGGTGAACAACGGTGAGTGGTCTTTCTTCGGGTCCGGCGGATCGAGTGCCGATGTGAGCCGCACCGCCACCGAGTATCCCGACTTCGGCGTGACCACCGGGAACTCTTACTCCTATCGTATGCGCGTCATCTACACCAACCAGAAGGTTTCGGAGTGGGTGATGTTCCAGGGGATCACCCTGTGAGCAGGACGGCTCGCGCCGCGTAACTCCCGCGAAACTGGCCGCCCTCTGCTGAACCGGCAGGGGGCGGCTTGCCTAACGCCAGCAGCATACATCGCGCCCTCTCCGGTTCGGCGTTTGGTTCACCACCTCATTCAGTGAACAGCGAATGGCAACCCTCTCTGACGCCAAACTTCTCCGGATTGCCCTGGTCCTGTGCTGCCTGTCGGGATGGCTGATCTGCGGCCAGTCCGCTGCCCAGGATATCCGCCAGGGGACCGTTCGCATCACTCTGAGCCCGAACCCTCTCACCCTCCCCGCAGACGGGAAGAGCCGCTCACGCATCCTCATCGAGGTCCGCGACCGCAACGAGCAACCTCTGCCCGATGGGACCCCCGTGTTCGTCTTCGTGGACAACGGTCTCGTGGAAACCGGCGATGGCGACCGGAGACAGTCCCTCACGGCCACAACACAGGGCGGCTATACCACCGTCTACTGCACGAGCGAGACGCCAGGCGTCGCCACAGTCACGGTGCGGGTGCAGGATACCCGTCAGCGCGCTCTCCTGACGTTCCTGCCCAAGGGAGAGAGCCCGAGAGCCCAGCCTCGCGTGGTTCACGTGCGCGGAAAGTGGGTCGGCTACTGCCTGGATCTCAACACCATCAGGGCTCGCGACGGTGCGCGCGCGACGATTGGCAACATGGTCTTCGACGCCGCGGATGGCCTTGAACTCGACATTGAAGCGAACACTCTGCGGGGCTGGTCGGTGCGGATTCGCCGGGGCGAGGAGACGCTTGAGGGAGAGGACTTCTTCTACGAGATTGGCGCCGGGAGAGGCGTGATCCGGCGTTTTGGTGAGCTCGGAGTGGAGCGCACGTTCTTCTCCTGTTATAGTCTGACCGGCCAGACTGCCGAGTGGGAACTGCCGGACGATGTCTTCCGGCGCGATGACCGCGAAGGCGTCAACTGGATGATCTGCGAGAGTTGCCAGTACCACCTGCACCAGAAGGTCGTCGTCAAGAAGGCCGCTCTCTACGCGCAGACGCAGAAGGTCTTCAGTTTCCCCCCGTACTGGGTGATCGGGCTGCCGGGCTACAGTGGGTCTAGCAACACCCAGGTTGTGGGGGTGAGCACCGACGGCGGTCTCGCCGTTGACTTCCCCTTCTTCTACCGCGTCAGCGACAACTGGGCGGGATCGGTGAAGATCCAGCGCGGCGCTTCCGGCACCAGCTTCATCGCTCGCGATGGTTGGAGCCTTGCCGTCGAGGAGGAATATCAGACCTGCACCACTCGCGGGAGCATTGAGGCAAGCGGGGTATTCACCAGTGACTGGGGCCTGGAGTGGCGGGACGAACGCACGGTGTTCGGGGGCGATCTGGCGTTCTTCAATGTGGCGTGGCCCGACCATGAGAGCATTTTCGCGGACGTCAGCCTCTATCACTACGCGGACAAGTACCGCTTCAACCTGCGCGGCCAGTATGACGATCCGGCGGCATCCAAGAAGGCCTACCGCGTCACCGGCGACTGGCTCACCGAACCCCAGCGCCTCACCGGGAACTCGCGCTACCGTCTCGGGACGTCGGTCGGCGGGCGCCTGTACAAGCAGCGGGATGACGACTGGATCCTGGAAAACGAGTTGTACGCTTCCGTTGAACTGGACCCCTGGAGGATCGGTTCTCGCACTCGCATACGCCCCACCTTCAGCAACACCTTCGCGTGGGACACCGGGGAGTTCTCGCAAAACATCGCCCGCGCCCAGCTCCGGCTGAGCCACCAGTTCGGCTCGGCTGCATGGCTGGGGCTCAACTACCAACTGAGCTACCACAATGGCGACAGCACCCGCAAGGGCGCAAACAGCATGGTGGGGCTCGATTTCAACCTGACCCACGACTGCCTGTGGAACCTATACGTCAACGGCACGTGGGATGTGGACGAGTCGGACACCTACGGGTATGTCGGTTGGGACTGGTTCTTCAAGCGAGCGTGGCGGTTCGGAGTTGTCGGCACCCACTACGGCTACGGTGATGACGACTACAACGATCTCGAGCTCGAATTGGGTCGGGCAATCGGCACGCGGGAGATCGGCCTGCGCTACTCGTTTGAGGAGGACCGGCTATCACTTGAGTTTGGGAGCTTTGGTCTGTAGCCGCCCCGATCTGGCCCCGTGGCATGTTCTGAAACCCGAGGGGCCTCATGCGTTTGACGGCGCGCACACCCCACGGCTGGCAAGGGCAACACCCCACCTGCTCCCCGCGAACGCACCCCTGTCCACGGTAAGCGCCTCCATCAGCCAAACATCTGTGCTATAATTCCAATCTTCACCCGGCCTGCATCACTAAGTCTCGCACGCCGCAGGCATGCCGCGAATGCGCGCGGCGAGCGATGACTCGTACGGAGCCCTGGCGTGCCTGATTTCGTTG
>JAGPGE010000469.1 GCA_018056145.1 Armatimonadota bacterium | reverse complement strand
GCTCGCGCCAGCTTACGGCGCCGGTGCCGGAACGGATCTCCCGCACGGCCCTGGATTCCAGCCGCTCATTGAGCGCCTCGATGATCCGGCCCGCGTCAAGCTGCAGTTGCTGGGCGCGCGAAGCCGAGTCGCATTTCACCGTGACCACACCGTCATCCACGCGCACCACCCGTGTGTGCCGCGCATACCACGGGCCCACCACCTGCGGCCAGAGCACCGGCACCAGCGCCTCCCGGCTCACCTTCAGCAGGCCGCGCTGGCGAAGCAGGCTGTCCATGGCGTCCTTCAGGGGCGACGCGACCCCGTCGGTCATCCGGTTCACTCGGTCCCACGCTCTCCGATCTGTCCGCCACTTACATTGTACACCCGCGCGGCGCCTGCGTACTCATCCAGCAGCCGGTCCCAGGAGGCGGTGGTGACAATCACCTGCTCCACGGAGCGCGTCAGTTCCAGCGCCTTCCGCGCGCGGGTCTCATCCAGTTCCGACAGGCAGTCGTCGAGGAGCACGATGGGCGTCTCGCCGCTCCACTGCTCGATCACCCGGGCTTCAGCAAGAGTCAGCGCCAGTGCCGCCGTGCGCTGCTGTCCCTGCGAGCCGAAGGCGCGCACACTCTTGCCGTCGATGGTCAGGTCGATGTCGTCCCGGTGCGGCCCCCGGCTGGTGCGTCCAAGCCGCAAGTCCCGGTCCAGCGAGCTTTCCAGCAGTTCCCGCATGAGCGCCCGCTTTTCAGTCATCCCCACCGCCTGGCTCAGATCGCTGTCGTACGCTATCTCGATGTCCTCAGTCTGGCCGCTAAGGTCGCGGTGGATCGCCTTCAGGTGCGGCGCCAGCGCGCGGATGAAGTCTTCCCGTCCCGCGGATACGCTGGCCGCGCAGTCCACAAGCTGCACGTCCCACGCACACAGCACCTCGGCCATGTCAGGGTCGTTGTAATGCGCCTTCAGGCATTCATTGCGCTGGCGCAGAGCACGGCGGTAACGGATGAGGTCGTCGAGGTAGACCGGGCGCACCTGGGAAATGCCGGCATTGAGATAATGCCGGCGGCCACCGGGCGGTCCCTTGATGAGGTTGAGGTCATCGGGTCCGAAGATCACCACGGCGGTCTGGCCGATGATGTCCGCGAACCGCCGCCTTGGGACGGAATTGACCTCGATGGTCTTGCGCTGACCGGAGTCCCCGTTCATCGCGCGCAGCGTCATGCGCACCGTGAGGTCCCCGCGCTGGGTGGTGTGGAACTCCCCGGTCACCCGTCCCCACTCAGCCCCGAACTTCACCAGGTCCCGGTCCGAGTTGGTGCGGTGCGACTTCGTGGCAGCCAGCAGGTAGATGGCCTCGAGCACGCTGGTCTTGCCGCTGGCATTGGCGCCGGCAAGAACGTGAAGGCCCGGGCCGAGATGAATGTCCGCTCGCTGATAGCAACGGAACTGCTCAAGGCCCAGGCGCTTCAGATACACCGGCGAATTGTCTCCTACATGATCTGCATGGGCATGAGTACGTACAGGTATTCCTCATTCCCCTGCATGCGGACCATCCCGGGATTCAGTGGCCCCGAAAGCTGCAACACGATGTTTTCGACGTCCACCGCCTCCACCACATCCAACAGGTACTTGGCATTGAAGGCAATTTCAGTCGGTTCACCCTCAAGCGATGCCGGCACGCTCTCGTCGATGTTGCCAACGTCCTGGGTTTTCGCAGTAATCTGGAGCAGATTCGCCTGCGGCCGCAGGACGACGCGGTTTGAATCCTCCCGGGCCACGATGATCGCGCGGCGCAGTGCGGGTTCAAGCTCGCGCACAGCCACGGTGAGGGTGCGCTCGTAACCGTCCGGAACCACCTTCTGGTAGTTCGGGAACTGGCCCTCAATCAGGCGAGAGGCCACGCGGCAGTTGCCGATGTTGAACTCAATTTGGTTCGCGGACACGGCGATGCTCACGCTGTCCTCGGAGTCGGCGCTCAGGATGCGCACGACTTCATTGAGCGCCCTTGCCGAGACGATCGCGGAGACCGTGTGTTCGGTGGCCAGGTCGATGACAGCGGTGCGCATGGCCAGGCGGTACGTGTCCGTGGCCACCACTTTCAGCGCATTGTTGGTGAACTCGAACAATGCTCCGGTGAGGATCGGGCGGGTCTCGTCGCGCGACGTTGCGAAGACTGTCTGGGACAGGATGGCGTGAAGCTGAGACTGGGGCATGACTACGCTGATGCCCTCGCCCATCGCCGGGAACATCTGGAAATCCGCGGCAGACAGGCCGCGGATGGTGTAGTTCACCGAGGCGCAGTGAACCGCGAGAGCCTGGTGCTCATCGGCTTCCAGAATTACCTCGGAATCCGGCAGGGAGTTGACCAGTTCCTGCAGCAGACGCGCGGGCGCGGTGACAGCACCTTCCTCCGCCACGTCCACATCCATCCTTACCTCGAGGCTGATGCACTCCAGGTCCGTGGCAACCAGCTTGAGCTGGCCACCGGCGGCCTCCAAGTGGATGTTGTTCTGCACCGGTTGCATGCTCCGCCCGGTGACCCCTCTCGCGACGGTCTGCACCGCCTGATGAAGAGCCTCCCGGCGGCAGCTAACTCTCAGCATCAGTCCGGTCCTCCCTTGGTACGCGTTCGGTGATGATTGGTTTCTGTTTCGGACCTGATCTCAGGGTTTTCCCCGACAACGGCTAAAGGCCGTTTTGGTATATCTAGACAGCAGTAGTAGTAGTAGTGCCGTGGATAGTGTGGAAACAGGCCGCCAACCGTGGCTGGATCGGCCTTCCGCCTCGGGATAAGTCTGTGGGCAACGCCGCTGAGTTATCCACATCATCCACGTTTGCGGCAGTTTCTCACACAGTCCCCAATCACGTCAACAGGCTATCAAGGCGCCCTGTGGAAAAGCTGAGTTGGGTGTGTGCTGGAGCGCGCAACTCGACGCCCATCGCTGAACTGTGAGCGCCACACCATGGCTTCATGGTGTGTTGTCTGTGCACAAGCCCTGCATTGGCGGCCCTCTATGTCGTCGTAAGGCCCGCGGGGGCGGCGGGAGATCGCCACCAGCACAAACTGGTGGACACGCTCTACTCTCCCCTCAACGCCGCCCGCATGTCGTTGATGGCCCACAGGACCTGCTCGTCTTCAAGAATCTGCTCGCTTACCTTGTTGTAGGCATGCAGCACTGTGGAATGATCCCGGCCCCCGAAGAACTTGCCGATGGCCGCCAGGGAATTGTCTGTAAGCTCCCGCGCCAGGTAGATTGCCACCTGCCTGGGCCAGACGATCTCCTTGTTCCGCTTGGGCCCTCTGACGTCCTCCGGGTTCACCGAATGCACGGCGCTCACGTGGCCCACGATGTCGTCCAGCGTGACCCTGCGATCGCTGGCGGCGGTGGAATAGTCCGCGATGATCTCCTCGACCACCGGAAGGGTGAGTGTCACCTGATACAGGGACTGGTAGGCGCAGATCTTGACCAGAGCGCCCTCCAGCACCCGAATATTCGACTCGATCTTCGTGGCGACGTACTCCAGAATCTCCCGGGGCACCGCGACGCCCTCGGCCTCCGCCTTCTTCTCCAGGATCGCCACACGGGTCTCTACGTCAGGCGCCCGCAGGTCCGCGACGATGCCCATCTCAAGGCGGCTGCGCAGGCGGTCGTTCATGATCTTCAGCTGCCGCGGGGGCGCATCGCTGGCGAGCACGATCTGCTTGTTGGTCTCGGCCAGGAAGTTGAAGGTGTGGAAGAACTCCTCTTCGGACGCCGGGCCCTCGATGGACGCGATGAACTGCAGGTCGTCCACCAGCCAGACGTCCCCGTAGCGGTGCTTGCGCCGGAACTCCTCGCCCCGGCCCTCGCGGATGGCGGTGATGACCTGGTTCACGAAGTTCTCAGCGGAAATGTACACCACCTGCGCCGAGGGGTTCTCCCGGCGCACATGGTGGCCGATGGCCTGCATGAGATGGGTCTTGCCCAGACCAACCTTGCTGTGGATGAACAGCGGGGAATACGAGCGGCCGGGCGACCGCGCCACCTGGTACGCGGCGGCATGGGCGAAACGGTTGCAGTCCGCCACCACGAAATTCTCGAAGGTGTAGCGTGGATTTAGCGGGGTGCCGCCGAACATGTCGGGCCTGCCCGCTTCCTGGTGCGCCGCGCGCGGGGCAATGGCCGGCGGCGGAGGCGGTGCGGGCGCCTCGGCGCCGGTGACCTCCATCCGCACGAGCACCGGGCTGTTGGCCACCTCGGACAGGCAGTCCACGATGGCGTCCCAGTGGCGCTGCTCCAACCAGTCCTTGGCGAACTTGGTGGGAACACCCAGGGTGAAGGTCTGCCCGTCGAAATCCAGGGCGATGGTGTTGCGTAGGAAGCTGTCGAAGGTCGCGCTGCCCACGCGCTCGGTCAGCTTCGGGAGAGCCGCCATCCAAAGGTGCGTGCTCTCAGACACGTTGCTGGTCGCCATCCCCTTTGACCTCTCTTGGGGGCGCGAATAGGGGGGCCTGCCGCATGTCAGCGTCTGCAATCAGCTGCTGCTGGATCAACGAGGATCGTGGCTGTGAAGATGAAGATGATCGCGCGCCCACGCAATCAATGCGGTAGCGGACACTTCGCCCCGATGCCCAATCGGAGCGGCTGACTTACGGTCCGAGATGGCCTCCCGGAACGGCCCCTAAATCGCTGCTTAGCACGAGTGATGCAGTCTGTCGGCGGTGGAACTGCTGAACTCCCTCATCCAAGCCACTTCGCTGATGCCAACTTTCGCGGGAAAGGCCCCGGCTCCTCCCCACCATTTGTGAATATTCCCGGTATTTTCAGCGAAATGATTGTGTCTGATTGGGGGTCTCCACAGCCCGCAAGCCGGAGAAGACTGCTGGCGTGAAGGCCACGAGTATAGCACAGGCCCCGCGGACTGCCAACAGGGTTGTGGAAACGGTGCCTGAACGCGAAAAGAGGGGCATGTCCGCCGTCCAGGACACGGGGCCCCACGGGGTCTGACCGCGAAAAGTGGGTGCGGCATATCATTGGGGCGCGATCCCCTCATCGACCACGCGCTGCA